>NZ_JBIAXT010000014.1:0-199336 GCF_042896945.1 Streptomyces sp. NPDC001222 | reverse complement strand
CGACGACCGGCTCTTCCACGGTCCCGTGCTCGGTGATGGCCTCGCTCATCAGGCGTCTCCTTGATCATCGGATCCGCCGTTGATTAGACACTCCCCCGTCACGCGGCGCATCCGCTGGCCGTGTGTTCCCAAATTATGATGTCTGCCGCTCGAAGAAGGCTGAGAGGCCTCTCGTCAGGCGTACGAATGGGGACGATGAGGTCTTGGATCCAACCCCGGTGACGGCGTAGGTCTGCTTGCAGGAGCGGCCACAAGCGCCGGGGGGTGTCCTTATAGGCTCCGGAAACTGGCTTTTGGCCGAGGTAGAACCGGTAGATGCTACTGTCGAAAATCGGCACTAGGTTAGGCCGCTTGCGGTGGAGGATCTTGGTGACGGCAACGGCCTTGAAGTCGGACAGCCCCTTACCGCCGGCTTCACCTGTGGCCACTAGTGCTCGATCAACCAGAGACCAGGGTCCCGTCGACGGATCCAGCGTCACGTCCAAGAAGTCAGCTGTCGCACACCCCTTGTCCGCGAGCACCGCTTCCATGGCTTGCAGGACTTCAGCTCCCGGGCCATCAGGGTGGAACAACGGCACTACCTGCTTGTAGCCCATGCGAACGCTCAGCAGGGCCGGGGCCAGACAGTCCAACGGGCTCAATCGGTCCGGATCGCCCTGCCAGTCATACGTGCGGAAGGCTCTGGGCCCCCGGGGATCTGTGTAGGTCTGCAGGTGCTCATCCGCACAACCATGCAGTGCTCCAATGGTCCTCACGTAGCCCCCCGCAGCCTCGACGTTTCGCATGGCAGCGCCGCCGCTCTCATCAGAGCAATGCTTATGCTACGAGCTGTCGACTATGCGTGGACCCATACTCGTGGAACAGCCCGTCTAGGTCCCGCCTGAGCCCCCGGCCACTACCCGCGGCGCAATTGAATCGGCCTGCGATCGCGGACGCCGTCCAGGACGGATGTGTCGACGACGGGCCGCTGTCTGGGCTGCGCCGCGCGGAGCTGGATGGTGCCGCGGTCGCTCATGGCGTCACACCACTCGCTCGGCTTTGGCCTAGTGCCGGCCGGGCCGCCCGCCTGCTCGAAGAGGCTGCGGACGGCCGACTCTTGGCGGTCATTGAGGCAGCCGGCGACGAATTTGAGCGGGTCACCCGGGACGACGTACGGGTCCTCGGCGAGGATCCGTACGACAGCCAGGGCGGTCTTGAAAGCGTCACTGTCGACGCTCGCCCGCGCGGACGGGGTGTGCGGGTCACCCCACTCCGGGGTGTCGGCCTGGATCTGCACCGACGCTCCTCCAACACGACGGAAACCGTCGCAATCGATGAAGTGAACCATCGGCTCCGGCTGCAGAGACCACAGGATGTTGGCGTGGGAAATGTCCCCGATGACCATGCTGGTGCTGTGGAACCAGTCGACGGCCTTTGCACAGGCCATGGCCAGTGCGCGCCGCTGCTCCGGAGACGGGCGGCGAACGTTCTTCGTCGCGGGCCTCTCCGAGTAGAGCACGTGCTGCAGCTGTAGGAGCTTGGTCTTGCCGTTCGGCGTCTGCCATCTGTACACGTCCGGTGCATTGCGCATGAGGAAGCCGACCGAACGGCCTCCGTCCGACACGCGGCACAGCGGCCAAGCAGCGATCCGGTCCAGATGGGCGCGATCCGGGTCAGACAGTGCCTGGCGGAGCGCGGGAAGAGTCGCCAGGGCGCTCTCGTTCACGGTGGCGGGGTTCTTGTACTTCTTGAAGAGCAGGTCATTGCCGGCTAGGTACACGTCGCCCTGACCGCCGCTGCCGATCTTGGCGCCGAGAGTGAGCGATGACTTCGCAACATCCTGACCGTCCTCGGCCGTCATCGGCCCGCCACCCCCTCCCACACACAGATGACCGTGCGGTCGTCGTCGTACGTCTTGGCGCGGAGCTGCGCCTGCCTGAGGAATTCAGACATGGTCGGGACCTCGCCGGTACCCCAGTAGGCGGCCAGACGCGCACGGAACTCGGGTTCCTGGTTGATCGGATTGGTGATTCCGTCGGTTCCGAGGAGCAGCAGTTCGCCCGGTTCGGATCGAAGCAGGGCGACCGCGGCATAACGGGTCGAAGGCAGGGCGGTCGTCCTCGTGCTGGCGATTCCACCGTCCTGGCCTTCCAACCCGTGCCACTCGCCATCGACGAGACGTAGCAAACCGCCGTCGCCAATGCTGACCCACACCCTCTCCCGGATCTTGGTGTCCGTGGGCACCAGCACGAGATGCAGAGTAGTGGCGTAGTCCCGCTCGTCGAATCCCGCGGTCTTCGCCGCCCACTTCTTAAGGCAGTCGGGCACGGCCTCGCCGATGGCGCTGTTGACGGCAGCGATGAGCATCTGATGGTCCTGGCCCACCAGCAGGCTGTGGAGGTCCCGGGCCTTCGTCTCCAAAGCCTTGATCACGGCGTGAGCCAATTCCTGCGAAGCGACGTGGGACCGTTTCGACGAACCAACACCATCCGCCACCGCGAGCACCAGCAACTGTTCGTTGCCCTCGCCAATCCGAGCCAACACCATCGCGTCCTGGCGGCAGGTCCCCTCCCACCGATGGGAGTCGCCCCGCATGGACGCGCCCAGCACGGCCAGTCCGGGCAGGGTAAGACCATCGACGACGGTATCCGGGGTGAAGGCAGCGAAATCGTCCTCACCGACGGCCGGCTTGTTCTTCGGGAACGGCGGATAGGCGGGGGGACGCCTGCCAATGTGCTCGGGAAACGTGCGCGCACTGCCGCCGCACGCGCAGCCGGGGTTCACCGCTGACGGATCGGGGGTCGGTTGCGGGGCCGGTACCGGGGCGGGATCCGGGGTCAGTTGCGGCTGCGGCCGGACCTGCGTCTGCGAGGTCTCGTGGGGACCTGAAGCATCCGGCTCGACCTGCGGTTTCTGAGGAACGTGGGGCGTCGGCAGCGCCTGGGGCAGCGGGGACGCCGAGGCCGCGACCGCCTCGGCCGGAAGAGGAGCGGAAAAGGGCGCGGGCAGCACCGTACTGACCAGCGCCACGGCCTGGTCCATCTGCTCGTCCGCGCTGATTGGCACGCGCGGGTCGTCATGGTTCATGGGCGCGCTCACATCTTGTCCAGGGAGAGGCTGGTGTAGCCGTCCACGTGGTCGTCGACCTTAAGGTCGAAGCCTTCGCCCCCCTTAGACGAGATGCTGGTGGTCGAGTTGACGATCGAGTTTGTCAAGCTCGACGCGAACTCGCGAAGGGCGGCAGCGGGATTAACATTGTCACTCTCCTGGATGAACGCCTTGAAGTTGGCGACCTCAGCGATCGTCATCCGATCGGCCGTGCCAATGCCGAAGGCGATGATCTTCGGGGCGTAGGAGAACTCCTTGAGTTCCTTGAGCGCATCGCGCCAGAGGGTGTCCGGCATGTCAGTCGGAGCACCGTCGGACAGGAAGAAGACGACCGGGCGGAAAACGGAGTGGCCCTCGCCCTTCAGCCGGTCGACATCCTTCTGAATGGTGTCCTTGAGCAGCTGAAACGCTGAGGCAAACGACGTCACGCCACCCGCCGACAGCGACGGCAGAGAGTCGATCTCGCTGAGGTCGACCAGCGGCTGGAGCAGGGTGGCGCTGGTGGAGAAGCCGATCATCGCGAAGCGGGCCTTGTCGGCGACGGCCGGGTTGGAGCTGATCTCGTCGTGCAGGTCCGGCAGGGCCTCGTTGATGGCGCCCACGCCGCCGGCGGCCATGGAGCTGGACTCGTCGCAGACCAGGTAGAAGGGAAGAAGCTGCATTGCTTGCTCCTGAATCGATGGAACGTGGGGGACGACGGCCTGGCCGTCAGCGGGTGTAGAAGTAGATTTCGAGCGCGGCGCTGCCGGAGGTCGGGCTGCCCTGCCAGAACGGGCGCTCCACGGACTCGCCAAACATGTCCGGACGGGCCTTCTTCAGCGCCTTGTTGATCTCACCGGCGTACGCCTGACCCTGACTAGTCTCCGGAGACTCGCCGAAGGTGAGGACCAGAGCGGCCTGGCGGCCCCCATACCGCTCCGTGGCCTCGCGCACCTGCGCGACCATGGCAGACCGGTCGCCTGCGGCCGCCTGCACCCGGATCTTTACCGGCTTCAGCTCAAGCGACCGGGGCCCGGTGGGCGTTGGTGACGGCGAAGGGGACGCAGACGCCGTGGTGGACGGCGACGGCTTCGGCTTCGCCGCCGACTGGGCTGCGAGCGGATCTGCCCGGTCCCCCAGGGAGACCAGGGCCAGGACGAGGAGCATGTCGGCGAAGAGCCAGCCGGCGAGGTGCAGCGGGTTGAACCGGCTCAACCGGCGCCTCTTGCTCGCGGACCCGGACGAGGCGGTCATGAGGCCTTGTCCAGGCTTACCGGCGGCCGCTGGGGATAGGCGGCGTCGGAGGAGGGATGCGGCCTGGCATCCGAGCGCTCACGTTGCTCCGGCTGCGCGGGGAACGGGTTACCCGGCGACGTGGACGACGCAGGAGGCACCGGCGGTGTCGACGCTGAGGCCTGACGCAAGATCTCCTCGGCCCTCGCGAGCGCTTCCTGCGCCTGTTTCCTGGCGTCCTCCGCCATGCGGCGCTCGATTTCGGCGGCCGCACGCGCCGCGTCGCCGTCCTTGGCGGCACGCTCCACGACGTCGATCAGGGCAGTGAACCGCTTCGCGGCCTCGTCGAGCGCCTTCGTGCGGTCGGCGATGCCGGAGACGGCGTGCCGGGAGTCCCCAGCCGCCTGCTCGGTGTGTTCGGCCATGGCCTTGAGGCCGTCGATGAGCTGGCTGTGCAGGTCTCCGACTACCTCGACGCTGGTGGTGAAAGAGCGCTGCGTGGCGGCCAGCAGCGTAACGGAGTCCTCGACGCGCTGAGCCGCGTCCGTGAGCGCGGTACGGACTTCGTCACCGTTGCCGGAGACAGTGGCCTCCAGCCTGTCTGTGGTGCGGGAGAGGAGGTTCCGAAGATCGTTTGTGGCGGTGATCAGGCTGTCGCGGCTACGATCGAGGGCCTCGCGGTGGCCGTTGACGGCGTGCCGGAGCTCGTCGCCGACCTGCGTGAGCGGCTGGTCCAAGTCGCGTACGGCCGAACGGATCGCGGTGCCGCTGTCCCGGACGGTGTCAGCCATCCGCGCCACCGCCGTCTCGAGGGGGCGAACCGAATCGTCGGCTTCCGCGAGGCGTTCTTCCGCCTTTTCCAACGCCTCACGGACCACCTCGGCGGCAGTGACGAGATGCTTCTGTGCGGCGAGCGCCTTGGAGTGCATGCGCTGGATCTTCCCGCCGGCCTTGTTGAGCTCCTCCGCGAACCTTCCCGGCGAAGCAAAGCGGTGCGCGTTGAGGATCAGCTGGGCTTCGGTCAGTACGGGCACCAGGCGGGCCATCGCGGCACGGGTCTCCTGCTCCGCCCTCTGCTCTGCCCGGTCCGCGGCGGCACGACGATTGCCGTGGAGCAGCGTTAGCGCGAGTAGGGCAAGGAGAGCGACGCTGCCGACCTCGGCGACGTGGCCGAACTCGAACCAACCGCTGAGGTGCCCCTCGAAGCCGGTCTGCCACAGCTGGAGGAAGGGGCGCCTGGCCGCCTTTGGGTCCGCGGTCGTGAGATCGCCATAGGCGCTGGTCGCCATCGCGAGACCGGACCAGGTAAAGAGGAGCGGCATGAAGACGAGTGCGCCGAGGACCCAGTCCAGCCCGTCGACGGTCTTCGATACCAGAGCGGCACGACGGCTAGTCGCCGGCGTCACGTCGCACACCATGCTCTCGGGGCGGGCGAAGTTGGCCATCAGGTCGAGGTCGGCCCAGGCGTCCAGCGCGTCGAGTTCGCGAGAGTCCATCGCACGGGCGAGCGCGCGTAGTTCCTCAGCTCGTGGGGCAAGCGCAGGATCCTGGGCCTGGTCCTCAAGGTGACGGGCAGTTACCGATCTGTCGTGCAAAACCCCCACAGGGCTCCCCTATCCTGCCCATGGCTGTCGCCAGGTCGTGTGACGGATCGATGCACTGGCGGCACCGGCGAGTTTGATCGGAGCGCGCATGGCCCCCAAGCCGCATGGGCGTCGATCGGATGGATCTTCACATCCTCCACAAGAGACGGTCGAGAGTAGTGCAGGGTTGTAGTGAAAGCGTGATGATCTGTGAATCCGGTCGCATCTGATGCGATACGCAGTTGAGGGGGCGTGAGGCGGATGAGCGGGGACGGTCGCAAGCGAGGGGTCGTCCAACTGAAGTCGACGAAGGGGCGTCCCCCGGGGGTTGATCATCGAACCAGAGCCGGAGCCGGTGCCGGAATCTCGGCGGGGAGCCGCAGCAGACATCGAGGGTGAACGGGAGTCCGGTCGAGCTGAGCGATTGGTCGCCGCAGGCCCGGATCGCGGGGGACGGACAGCTGCAGGTCAACTTCAACTGGTCGGCCGCAGCCAAGGCGGATTCCGACCTGAGGTGCATGGTACGTACGCGGGACGGTCGAGGCGGCGCGATCCAGCCGCTGGGTGCCAACTTCGGCTCCTTCGATCACTGGCCATACGTGGAGCTCGATCAGGACGACCACACCGGTAGGTCGAGGCACCGCGCGGACCATTCGTGGACTGGGTCTTATCGCTCGTCATGTAACGAGCCTCTGACCAGGAGAAATGCCTGGCACACCAAGGGCCTCCGGAGCCGTGTGCGCAGGTTCGAATCCTGCCGGGGGCACCCACTATGAGGTATCCACAGACCCCGTCACCAGCGGAAATGCTGAGGCCGGGGTCGGTGTGTTGCACAGCCGTATGCCGCGACCCTCGGGTTGTCCTGATGCCGGGCCCGGAAGCGGCCTTCCACCCGCCGGGCCGTCGGCGGGCGCGACGGGTTGCCTTCTACTTGCCGAGGGCGTCAAGTTGGCGATGGAGGAGATTCTGCGCCGCGCTGCGGTCGGGGGTCGCGGCGGTGAAGCGCTTCAGCCTCGGGCGCCTTGTGTGGCTGGACCGGCTCGGGGAGTTCTGTGAGTGCTGGGTCAGTACGGCGATCACGCCGTCGCGATACTCACCGCCGTAGACCGTGATCACCCCCTTCTGGCGTCCGCCCAGCCAACCGCGGTGCCATCAGGCAGATTCGCGTACAGGCGATCATGTCCGTACCGCTTCCAGCTCGTGACATGCCGCTCCACATCCCCCTGTGCTCTCGCATTGACGTTGCCGACGTGGCAGCAGCAAGCGAGACGAGGCGACAAGATCGCAGGGCGAGCGGCGCGGCTCAGCTCGCTCCTCCCGTTCTTCTTCACGGATTCAGGGCGGCTCGCTCCGCTCACCGCGCGCGGCCCGGCCCCCAGCCGGGCCTGCGCTCCTGCCTCCGTCCCGCTCAGCGACACGTCATCCCCCGTCTGCCCCACGCCTCGCAGACGATCTCCAGTTGCTTCCCGCACCAGGCGGTGCCGAGCGCGTACATTCAGTGACGGAGCCCCGAGTCGTCGTACCGGCATCGCACAGGGAGTGAAGGGCCGTCTTGAAGTCGACCAGTCTCCGTCTACGTGAAGCTCGTACGGGCCCGGGCTGGAGTCAGCCACGGTTGACGCATGGGACGGTGGCGGTTCTTCACGCAGACGCCGATGGCGCAGCTGCCGTATGTGGAAGGGATGGGGCATGAGATCTCCAGGCGTGCACCTACGGGAGATCACCGACGACAACCGGGATTCCGTTCGTGGCCTCCACGTCCGACACAACCAGAAGCAGTTCGTCGCCTCCGTGTCCAAGTCGCTCAAGGAGGCGGCCAGGAAACCGGAGGCCAACCCCTGGTACCGCGCCGTGTACCGCGGCGACGAGCCCGTCGGCTTCGTCATGCTGTCGTGGAAACCGCCGGCCGGTCCCTACAAAGGGCGGCACTTCCTCTGGCGCCTCCTCGTCGACGAGCAGTACCAGGGACGCGGAATCGGCCGAGAGGCGCTCGCGCAGGTCGCCGCCCTGGTGCGCGCGGACGGCGCCACCGAGCTGCTGACCAGCTACGAGCCCGGCGACGGCGAACCGTGGCCCTTCTACCAGAAGTTCGGGTTCGAGCCCACCGGGGAGATCGACGATGGCGAGATCGTTCTGCGGCTCACCTTCCCCGCTCGGTGAACTCATACGGAAACGCGGACGGTTCTCTGACCTCCGGTGGTCACGCGACGAAAAAGCTGGTGAGCACCTGGAAGTCGATGCCCATCAGCTGCATGTCCGCCCCGGAGAGCCGATGCCGAGTTTCCAGGTGCGCCTACCCGAGCTGAGACGGCCCCCAGCTCGCCATGGTGATCAGCCTCGCATCTAGGGCGTGTTGTGGTAGTCCTGACTGTCTCCCTTCGGGCGAACGACGGGACTTTCGCAACACGCCCGGGTCTTCGACGCCCAGATCGGCGCGCATGGACTGCTTCAGTGTCCCCAGGTAGGGCCAGACATCCTCGTGGGGATACCTCTCCAGGGTCGCCAGTTCGTCGGCGCATGTGGAGGATGTCGCTCCCACAGGACCGCCGAGACCACACCGGCCTTGATCAGGACGTGCTCACCGGCGGTCCGTATGCGGGTGAGGACGCCCCCGCTGACGCCGAGTACGACGCCGACGCCCACCAGAGCGCCGATCAGGACCAGGTCGTTGCCTCCGGTGGGAACGGTATGGAGGTACTTGTAGGCCACGAAGGAGACGATCCCGAGCGGAAGCAGATAGGACCTCGGGCCCAGACGGCCTTCCCGCAGCTGCCGGAAGACGATCAGGATGAGGGCGATGTCGGTGAACCATTCGGTCGTTGTCATGCCTTCAAGGCTGCTCTGACCAGTCGGGAAGCACCTGGACCCATGGGTGGAGCCAGGGGTGGAGATAGGCCCGCGAGCGGTGTCCACCCGAGCCGGGCCGGCCGGTGGCACGGATTTTCTCCGTCATTCGACGGGTGTCCGACGCCCGTCTGCCACAGCATGACGCGGCAACGTCCCACCCGACGAAGAGAGGGCGTGCGCCTGGGCTCGGGGCCGCCGCGGGCGGCAGCGGGGTGGTTCACAGACGGTGGCTGTCCGGCCAATGGTGGGGGCGATCCGCAGCGCGCCTTCGTGGATGGCGGAGACGACCGGCCTCGGACTCGTTCGCAGTCCGTCCGAGGGCGACGCGGCGCGGTCGACGGTGGCCTCAGGGCCGCACCGGTTCACTCCGCCGCAGTCGCCGTCGCCGTCGACGATCGAGATCCGCGGCTTGCCGTCCTTGTGGACCCTCGTATGTGCGTCATCGCTTCTTGGACAGCCACTCGGCCAGGACAGCGGCCTGACTGTGATCCACGTCCTTGGTGGCGGTCAACAGCGTGAGCTTGTCGTGCGCCGCCAGGTCTCGCAGATGCTCGGCCGCCTCACGGTGCCCCGCGTCGCGTAGTTCGGCCAGGTAGCGACGGCGGAACTCGGTGAAGCGGCTGGGCTCATGGCCGTACCACTTGCGTAGTTCGCTCGTCGGGGCGACATCACGCAGCCACTCATCCAGATGCGCGTCCTCCTTGCGCATGCCCCGTGGCCACACCCGGTCGACGAGTACGCGCTTCCCGTCCTGCGGCGAGGTCTCCTCGTAGACTCTGCGGCAGGTGATCTGTTTGGCCATGACGGCGCCCTTCCAGATCCGTCGGCCGACCCGGCCGCGCGCGGAGGGACAGGCCTGTCCCCACTACGGAGCGGATTTTTCCTGATCCGCCCATTTTATCGGAGACCGGTCATGTGAACCGGGTCGAGACTATGCCGGGTCGGTCACCACAATCCTCCGGCAAGAGGCGGTCAACCGGTGGGGAGCCGGTCGAGCAGCACCTTCGCGGGGAGCGGGCCGAGCACCACCTTCGCGGTGTTGTTCCTGCCCATCCGAATGAGGCGCCCGCCCTGAATCGCACAACGGCTTCTATGTACCGGTCCGCCAGTAGGTGCGCCCGGGGCCGCCGTCGGTCCAGCCGGGATCGGCGGTGATCGAGGTCCCGCCCACGAACAGGCCCAGGCCCAGGCCGCCACCGAAGGGGCCGGAGCCTGACCACCCGGCCCGGAAGGTCGCCGGGTCGGGGGCGATGCGGTCGTCCGGTCCGGTGAGCCGGGCCCGGTCTTCGTCCGAGAAGTGAGAAGTGCTTCTTCCCGAGCAGCGATCGGGGCCCTCTCGGTAGGTCCTGTCGTCGCGGGTCAGGGGCACTTCTCGCGTTGGTGGCCTTCGCCATGAGACCCAGGGCCGGCCGGATCGCGGGACCCGCGCATCATCGCTAGCGGACGATGTCGTTCAACTCCCCCGACTGGCGAATGCTCATGCGAGCGTTGGCGGCCTCGGGAGACCCCCGTACGGCCGGTGAAAGAGGGGGTTACGGGGTCCAGAATTTCCAGACGATCCCTGCTCTGATACTCAGGTACGACCGCCGCGGGCGCCATGCTAGGCGGCACAGCCGGCCCAGGCCGCGGAGGCCGCCGAGACCGACGCGCAGACCGCCGCGTCGACCGACTTCCCCGGCGGGACACTCTTCAGCGGGACGGTCACCTTGTCCGGCACCGACATGGGCGGGGAACTGGACATCAAGTTCAGTGTCTCGACGGTCGAGACACCGACGGCCAACCGCATCACCGCACTGGAGATCGCCAAGCTGCTCAACGACTTCGCCGCCTCGCGCGGCCGGCCGTCGATCGCGTTCTACGGCACCCCGCCGTCGGCTCCGCTTAACTGACGTAGCGACCCACCAGTCCCGCCCCCTCGCGGCAGCGGGGGCGCCACGGAGATCAACCGGCGCACGCTGAGCTTCTTGACTCCGCCCACCGACCGGGGACCCTCCGTGAGGATCTCCACTTCATCTGACTGTCCGTCATTTACACTGGCGCCGTCACACACCGTGAGGGGCCAGGTGATCAGCGTGAACGAATTCAATCGAAGGCCGCGACGTCACCTCGTGCTCGGTGCAGCACTGATCGCCGCGCTCGTCGTGCAGTCCTGTGCGCTCATCTCGGAGCAGGCGCAGATCGACGATCTGCAGGCTCATCAGATCGACGTCGGCCCCTCGGGTCCGCCCGGCCCGACCGGGCCGGCCGGTCCACAGGGCCTGCAGGGCAAGGACGGGAAAGACGGCAAGGACGGAAGAGACGGACACGACGGCCAGGACGGCCAGGACGGTCAGGACGGCCGGGAGGGCAGGGACGGAACGGACGGTCGGGAGGGCAAGGACGGCACGGACGGCAAGGACGGGCAGAACGGGCAGAACGGCCAGAACGCCAGCGGCTCCCCGAGGCCGTCCGAGTCCCACAGACACCACAGGCACAGCTCCACCAGGGTGCTCCCGAACGACGTGCCGTCCCCTCTACCGTCCCCCTACCTCGGCTCGGATCCCTTGCCGCCTGCCGCCACCGCGGCCGACGGCCTCCCTCCCCAGGGTCCCGACACCCCGCCGCCCGGCGAGACGCCGTGGGGCGACTTCGGGGCCCCGGGTGCGTGACGTCGAGGTGCGAGGGGAGAGTCGGCGGGAGGCACGGGGCGCGTAGTCGTGGGGCGTCGCCCCGCGCCTCCCGTCTCCACCGTCTCGTCCGTCTCGCAGGCCTCCTCGCAGGCCTCCTGCGCCTCGGCGCTCTCGCCCGCCTCCTGCGCCTCGGCGCTCTCGCCCGCCTCCTGCGCCTCGGCGGTCTCGCCCGCCTCCTACGCCTCCCCAGTCTCGCCAGTCTCCTCCGCCTCTCCAGTCTCGGCAGTCTCGACATCGGCCCTCTCGGCTGTCTCGGCGTCGGCCCTCTCGGCTCTCTCGGCCCTCTCGCCGGCCTCAGCGGTCTCGCCTGCCTCCCCGTCTCGTCCGTCTCGCCGGCCTCCCCGGTCTCGGCGGCCTCCCCCGTCTCGTCAGCCCCCCTCGTCTCGCAAGCCTTGCCAGCCTCCCCCGTCTCGCCAGCCTCCCCCGTCTCGCCAGCCTCCCCCGTCTCGACCGGGCAACTTCCGCCCCAGCACCCGCGTCACCCCGCCCGCTGCCGCCCGGACGTCTTCTTCGCGGGCGTCTTCTTGGCCACTGCCTTCTTGGCTGCCGTCTTCCTGCCCGCCGGCTCCGACCCCGCCGCAGTCGACTTCGCCGCGGTCGACTTGGCCGCGGGCGTCTTCTTCGCCGTCGCCTTCTTACCCGCCGTCTTCGTCTCCGTCGTCTTCTTCGCCGTCGTCTTCTTCTCCGTCGTCTTCTTGGCCGTCGTCTTCTTCGGCGCGGCCCTCGCCGCCGTCGCCTTCTTCGCGGTGGACGTCGACTTCTTGCCGCCCACCTCCTTCGGCGTCGCACGTGACGACTTCCGGGACGGCAGCTGTCGCACCTCCGCCTCCCCGCCCGGCTCCGCGCCCCGGGACTCCCGCGCGGCGCGCACGCTCTTCTCCAGGGCCGCCATCAGGTCCAGGACCTTGCCACCCTCGGGCTCGGGGGCCGGCGGGAGTTCCCGGCCCTCCACCTTCGCGGTGATCAGCTCCTCCACCGCCTCGCGGTACTCGTCGTGCAGCTCGTCCAGGTCCACCTCCCCCAGCGTGTCCATCAGCGTGTCGGCGAGGTCCAGCTCCTTGTCGCGGATGGGGACGTCGGCCTCCGGCGCCACCCCCTCCGCCGCACGGATCTCGTCCGGCCACAGCAGGGCGTGCATGGTGAGCACGTCGTCGACCACCCGCAGCATGCCCAGCCGCTCCCGGCCCCGCAGCGCGTACTTCGCGACGGCCACCTTCCCGCTGCGTCTGAGCGCCTCCCGCAGCAGCGCGTAGGGCTTGCCGGCCGGGGCGCCGTTCGCCGACAGGTAGTACGCCGTGTCCATCTGCAGCAGGTCGATCCGGTCGGCCGGTACGAAGGCCACGATCTCGATGGTCTTGGCGGTCGGGAGCGGCAGCTGCGCCAGGTCCTCGTCCGTGATCGGCACGACCGAGCCGTCCGCGTCCTCGTACCCCTTGCCGATCTCCGGCGACGAGACCTCGCGGTCCTCCAGCTCGCAGAACTTCCGGTAGCGGATGCGGCCGCCGTCCTCCAGATGGATCTGGCGGAAGGAGAGCGAGTGGTTCTCGGTGGCGTTCATCAGCTTGACCGGGATGCTGACCAGGCCGAACGAGATGGCGCCGTTCCAGATGGATCGCACGTGCCACACCTTTTTCCATCGTTGCGCCGATATCAGGCGGTTTCGTGGGATTCTCATCGTATGACGCCGATCACCGAGGTGGCGGGGCACCGGCTCGCGCTCAGCAACCTGGAGAAGGTCCTCCATCCCGCGACCGGCTTCACCAAGGGCGAGCTGCTGCACTACTACGCGACCACCGCGGACGCCCTGCTGCCGCACCTCCGCGACCGTCCGCTGTCCTTTCTGCGGTACCCGGACGGCCCGGACGGCCAGGTCTTCTTCGCCAAGAACGTGCCGCCGGGTACGCCCGACTGGGTCACCACGGCCGAGGTGCCACGTGCGGAGGGCCCCGCGCGCATGGTGCTGGTCCAGGACCTGGCGAGCCTGATGTGGGCGGCCAACCTCGTCACCGAGTTCCACACCCCGCAGTGGCGCGTCGAGACCCCCGACGTCGCGGACCGGCTGGTGTTCGACCTGGACCCGGGCGCACCGGCGACCGTCGTCGAGTGCTGCCGGGTCGCGCTGTGGCTGCGGGAGCGGCTCGCCGCGGACGGGATCGAGGCGTACGCGAAGACGTCCGGCTCCAAGGGGCTGCATCTGCTGGCCCCGGTCGAGCCCACGCCGTCGCAGCGGACGACCGAGTACGCCAAGCGGCTCGCCGTGGAGGCGGAGCAGGCGATGCCGCGCCTGGTGCTGCACCGTATGACGCGGAGCCTGCGGCCGGGGAAGGTCTTCGTGGACTGGAGCCAGAACGCGGCGCGCAAGACGACGGCGGCGCCCTACACGCTACGGGCGCGTCCGGAGCCGACCGTGTCCGCGCCGGTCACCTGGGAGGAGGTGGCCGACTGCGGCTCGCCGGGGGCGCTCGTCCTGTGCGCCCGGGACATCGCCCCCCGCCTCCAGGCGTACGGCGATCTGCTGGCCCCGCTGCTCGATCCCGCCCGCGCCCGGCCGCTGCCCGCCTGAGCCGCTCGCCCTGCGCCCCGTCACACCCGGACCCAGGTGTGCCGGTCCCGCGCCATCGCGTGCAGGGCCTCCACGTCGGCCGGCTTGAGGACGCCGCCCAGGCGCGCGAGGCCGGACAGGTCGGTGTCCGTCAGCACGCGGATCCCGCGCAGCGGGGCCGTGACCTCCAGACGGGCGGGTTCCGTCACCGCCAGGACCGGGTGCACCTCGGCGGTGAGGGCGTACGACGCCCGGTCCGCGTCGGCGCGCACCCGGCGCAGCAGCGGGCTGGGCTCGCCACGGCCCACCGTCACCACCGGGTCGGCCACGAGGACGCGCTGTCTGCGGGCGGGCAGCGCGTGGACGACGAAGAGGCCGCCGGGGCCGATCACCAGGTGGTGGACGCGGTTCCCGCCGGGCAGGGGCACCGAGTGCAGGGTGCGCCAGCCCGCGCCCTCCAGTTCGTCCAGTGCCTCCCCCACCGCCTGTTCGGCGGCGAGCGCCCGCCGCCGGGGGTCGGGGCGCAGCCGGTGCGCGGGCCCCGGGTCGCGGTCCAGGGCGATCAGCAGGGCCTCGCCGGGCCGGTTCGGTGCCAGGTCGTCGTCCGGGTGGAGGGAGAGCCGCGCCAGTTCGGCGGGGGTGGGGACGGGCGGCGGCCCCACGGTGATCGGGCCGGTCAGATACGGTCGCAGCGCGTCCAGGACGTCCTGCAGCCGGTCGTCGCCGAGCACGTTGACGCGGCCCGTCTCGCGGTCGTACCAGGCCAGGTTCCTGCCGTGAGCGTCGCACACGTACAGGCGTTCCAGGCCGTGTCGCCAGGTCGGTATGACGCGCAGTCCGTCCATGCACCATCACCCCATGACCATGGGAACAGGCGGGGTGCTCCAGGGGCAAGAACCCGGTTACCTTTGTGAGCAGTTGGGGACTCGGTGGGAGGCGCCGTTGCGGACCCGCAGAATGCAACCCGAGGTTCCCGCGCCGGACGTCCCGTGGAGCGAGATCGTGCCCGGCCTGTGGATGGGCGGGCACGAGTTCGCGGGACGTTCCGGGCAGCGGGAATTCGCCGTCGTGAGCGATGAGTTCGATCTCGTGCTGACCTTGCTGCGGCTGCCGGGATACGGGCCGGACGCGGGGGTCGAGCACCATGTGTGGCCCATTCCGGACGGGCCGCTGGACGGGACGCAGCTCGCGGGTGTGATGCGGCTCGCGCAGACGGCCGACGACGCGCTGGAGGACGGCCGGCGGGTTCTCGTCCGCTGTTACCACGGGTACAACCGTTCGGGGCTGGTCGTCGCCCAGGCGCTGATCCGGGCCGGTCACACCGCCGAGGAGGCGATCCGGATGATCCGCGCCCGCCGTGGCCCCTGGGCGCTGCACAACGAGCTGTTCGTGGAGTACCTGCGGGCGGGCCTGGACACGGCCCGGCTGCTGGAGGAACTCGCGGAGTGACACGACCGGCGGTCCTGTCCGGCATTGGGCGGACCCCGGTCGAGGGCCGACGACGGCGCGACATGTACCGGAACGGCCCGATTGACCCCCTATAACGGGACATGCCGCTCGCGCGCTTGCTACGTTCCGCACATGATCGAGCCCGGAACGCGAGGAGCGGAGGCGGCGCAGAAGGCCCAGCCGGTGACGGAGGCCCTCGCTCCCGTCGCGCTGCGTCCGCCCCGGCGCCGTGGCATCGAGTGCGCCCTCATCGTCCTCGCCGTCCTGCTCTCCGTGTACGGCTACTGCGCCGTCGGGCTCGCCGACCACGGCAGCGTGCCGCCCGGAACCGTGCGCTACGGCGCCGGGCTCGGCCTGCTCGCGCTGCTCGCGCACGGCGCGGTGCGGCTGCGGGCCCCGTACGCCGATCCGCTGTTGCTGCCGATCGCCGTCCTGCTCAACGGCATGGGCCTGGTGCTGATCTACCGCCTCGATCTGGCGACCCCCGGCGACCGGGCCGCCCCCACCCAGCTGTACTGGTCGACGGTGGGCGTGGCCCTGTTCATCACTGTGGTCCTGCTGCTCCCCCATCACCGGGTGCTCCAGCGCTACACCTATGTCTGGATGGTCGCCGCGCTATTGCTGCTCATCCTGCCGATCTTCTTCCCGGCGGTGAACGGCGCCCGGATCTGGCTCAGGATCGCCGAGTTCTCGATCCAGCCCGGGGAGTTCGCGAAAGTGCTGCTGGCGGTGTTCTTCGCGGGGTATCTGGCCACCAACCGGCATGCGCTGGTGCCGACGGCCGGCCGTGCGGGACGGCTGCGGCTGCCCGCGGGGCGGGTTCTCGGCCCGGTCGTGGCGGTCTGGCTGCTGAGTGTCGGCGTGCTGGTCCTGGAGCGCGACCTCGGGACCTCGCTGCTGTTCTTCGGCCTGTTCGTGGTGCTGCTGTACGTCGCCACGGGCCGTACCGGCTGGATCGCCGTGGGTCTGGTGCTCGCCGTCCTCGGAGCGCTCGCGGTCGGCCGGCTGGAGCCGCATGTGCACAGCAGGGTCACGGACTGGCTGCACCCCTTCGCGTCGATCGAGGCAGGGCAGGGCGCGGGCCAGCTCGCGCAGTCGCTGTTCGCGTTCGCCGCCGGCGGGGCGCTCGGCACCGGGCTCGGTCTCGGGCACTCGGTGCTCATCGGTTTCGCCGTCAAGTCGGACTTCATCCTGGCCACGGCGGGCGAGGAGCTGGGGCTCGCGGGACTGTCCGCGCTCTTCCTGGTCTACGCGCTGCTCGTGGAGCGCGGCTATCGGGCGGGCCTCGCGCTGCGCGACCCGTTCGGGCGCCTGCTCGCCATCGGGCTCGCGTCGATCGTCGCGCTCCAGGTGTTCGTGATCGCGGGCGGGGTGACGGGGCTGATCCCGCTCACCGGCATGGCGATGCCCTTCCTGGCCCAGGGCGGCTCCTCGGTCGTGACGAACTGGATCATCGTGGCGCTGCTGATCCGGATCAGCGACTCGGCGCGCCGCCAGTACGACGGAACGGCCATGCCATGAGCCTCCCACCGGATCTCGACGTCACCCGGCGCGGGGAGATCCCCACCATCCGCCGGGCGGCGGCCCTGTGCGCGGTGCTGCTGTTGGCGCTGCTGGTGAACGCGACCCGGGTGCAGATCTTCGAGTCCGAGTCGTACGGCGGCAACCCCGCCAACCACCGGCAGGCGATCGACCGCTACGGCCGGCCGCGCGGCGACATCATGGTCGACGGACGATCGGTGACCGGTTCCCGGGACACCGGCGGCATCTTCCGCTACGAGCGCACCTACACGGACGGCCCGCTGTACGCGCCGGTCACCGGCTTCGCCTCGCAGCGGTACGGGACGACGCTGCTGGAGAACACGCAGGACCCGGTGCTGACGGGCACCGATCCGACGCTGTCGCTGTTCCCCCTGTGGAACGACCTGGTGCGCAAGCACCCGCCGGGCGGCCGGGTCGTCACCACCCTCAACGGGGCGGCGCAGCGGGCCGCCTACCGGTACCTGGCCGGGCGCACGGGCGCGGTGGCCGCGATCGAGCCGTCCACCGGGCGGATCCTGGCGCTGGTCTCGGCGCCGTCGTACGACCCCGGGCAGCTGTCGGGGGTCTCGGCGTCCACCGCCCGGGCCTGGGCGCGGCTGACCGGGGACGCGGCGCAGCCCATGCTGAACCGGGCGATCCGGCAGACGTACCCGCCCGGCTCCACCTTCAAGGTGGTGACGGCCGCGGCGGCACTGGACTCGGGGCTGGTGTGGAACCCCGACGATCCGACGCCGTCCCCGGATCCCTACCTCCTGCCGGGCACGACGACGCAGCTGACCAACGAGACGGACGGCTGCACGAACGCGTCCCTGCGGTATGCCTTCGCGTGGTCGTGCAACACGGTGTTCGCGAAGCTGGGCGTGGCGGTGGGGCTGCGGACGATGGCGGCGACCGCGGAGGGCTTCGGCTTCAACGACCCCAGGCTGCGGGTGCCGTTCGCGGTGGCGCCGAGTACGTTCGACCGGAAGCTGGACCAGGCGCAGCTGGCGATGTCCTCGATCGGGCAGTTCGACACGAGGGCGACGCCGCTGCAGATGGCGATGGTCGCGGCGGCCGTGGCGGGCGGGGGTTCGGTGCAGGCGCCGTACCTCGTGGAGAGGACGACGACGAGCGCCGGCGCGACGGTCAGCATGACCGGCCCGCGCACCCGGTACCGTGCGATGAGCCCGGCGACGGCGGCGCTGCTGCGGCAGATGATGACGGACGTGGTGCAGGGGGGCACGGGCCGCAACGCGGCGATTCCCGGCGCCTTGGTGGGCGGCAAGACGGGCACGGCCCAGCACGGGGTCGGCAACTCCGGCATGCCCTACGCCTGGTTTATCTCCTGGGCGCAGCCGGACGGCGCGCCGGAACCGGCGGTGGCGGTCGCGGTGGTGGTGGAGGACGCGGCGGCCGAACGCGGGGAGATCAGCGGCGGCGGGGACGCGGCGCCGATCGCGAGGGCCGTGATGCAGGCGGTACTGGCCTCCCGGTCGGGATACGGGCTGCCGGACTCACGCCCGGGGTCCGGGGCCGACCCGCGCACGTCGCACGGACGCAACCCCCTCTTGCCCACGGCCCGTTGAGCGGGCGCCGACCGGGTCCGCGGGGCGAGACGTGGCCGCCGCGCATCGGGCACGGCGACCCACCGTTCGGTCCATGACGCACACCGACCGCCCCCGCAGCCGCCTTGAACTCGCCCAGGTCGGCGTCGCCCGCCTCCTGGCTCCGCTGGACTCACCGCAGCTCAAGGACTTCGTGGACGCCCTGGCCCCGGTGAAGGAGCGCCTGCTGCATCTGCGCGCCCATGGGCCGACGGAGTGCGCCTTCACCCTGCGCACCTCGTCCCGGCCCGGGGAGGCGGCGCCGGCGGCCTGCCCGGTGGGGGTCGTCGACGAGGATCTGGGCCGCCCGGGGTGAGCGTCAGCGGGCGTGCTCGCCGGGGAGCGGCTCCCTGCGCCGTAGCCACTCCGGTGGTACGCCGTCGAGTCCCGTGGCGGCGGCCACGATGCCGCCCGTGATGGCGCAGGTGGTGTCGACGTCGCCGAAGCCCTCGGCCGTGGCCCACAGGGCGGCCGTGAGGTCGTCCGGGTGCCGGGCCGCGGTCCACACGGCGAACGGGACGGTGTCGTCGGCCCTGATCCGCTGTCCGTTGCCGAGGATGTCGGAGGCCTTCCACGGTTCGGTGGTGAAGGGGAGCTCCGCCGCGCGGACGAGGCCCTCGCGCACCGCGCTCGGCGGGGTCAGCGAGACCACCGTGCCGATGTCCGGCCGGCCCCGCGCGCTGAGCGCGGCCGCGAGGGCCACGGCGACCGCGCCCGCGACGCCCTCGGGGTGGGCGTGGGTGACCTCGGCGGACAGGGCCGCCTGCTCGACGACCCGGGGCAGGTCGGCATGGAACCACGCGCCGAGGGGGGCCACCCGCATGGCCGCCCCGTTGCCGAGGCTGCCCTCGCCGTCGAACAGTTCCCGCGACAACTCCCGCCAGCGCTCGGCCTCGTCGAGCAGCCTGGGCAGCAACTCGTGCATCCCGCGGCCGTATCCGCGGGCCGGGTCGGCGTCGTAGCCCAGCGCGAAGGCCTGGGCGAGGGACTCCTGGTGGATCTCCCCGTGCTCGTCCAGCACCCGGAGCAGGGCGAGGGCCATCGCCGTGTCGTCGGTCCAGTGCCACTCGGGCTCCTCGGGCGTGCGCCGCGCGCGTATCTCCGCCAGCGCCTGCGCGGGGGCACGGAAGAGCGGGAACCAGCGCTCTCCGAAGGCGTCGCCGAGGGCGAGGCCCGCCAGGCTGCGGCGGGCGGCTGCGCTGTCCGCCGTGGGGACCCGGTCTCGAACAGCCACCGTTCAAGCCTCCGTTCACCGGTCACGAGGGAGAGGTCCTGGCCGGTCGCGGCGACCGGTATCTCCTCGACCCGCTGATTCTCCTTCGCCGTACGGTGTTCCGCGTCCGGTTTTCGGCCGTCCTGCGGCCCTGAGTTCGGCGCCTCTGGTAGACGCGGCGTCAACAAGTGGCACTCAGGGGATTGACGGCCTTGCTGACACGCAGTCTCATAAGACGTGACCGCCGGTAACAGCGGCCCGTACGACGACGTGGTGGGGAACAGCGATGACGACCGTGACCGAAGCCGACGTACTGCGCGACGCGCTCGGCCTGATCAAGGACCGGGAACAGGTGGCCGAGCGGCTGCTCGCGTCCTCCGCCAGGCACTCCTTCGACCCGGACAGCGAACTGGACTGGGACGCGCCCTTCGAGGACGGCAAGTGGTTCTGGCCCCCGGAGCTGGTGTCGCTGTACGGCACGCCGCTGTGGAAGCGCATGGGCGAGGAACAGCGGATCCTGCTGTCCCAGCACGAGGCCGCCTCACTCGCCTCGCTCGGCATCTGGTTCGAGATCATCCTGATGCAGCTGCTGGTGCGGCACATCTACGACAAGGCGGCCACGAGCGCGCATGTGCGCTACGCGCTGACCGAGATCGAGGACGAGTGCCGGCACTCCAAGATGTTCGCCCGGCTGATCACACACGGCGGCACGCCCTGGTACCCGGTCAGCCGGGTCCACCAGAGCCTGGGCCGCGTGTTCAAGACGATCTCGACGACCCCGGGGTCCTTCACGGCCACACTCCTCGGTGAGGAGGTGCTGGACTGGATGCAGCGGCTGACCTTCCCCGACGAGCGGGTGCAGCCGCTGATCCGCGGCGTCACACGCATCCATGTCGTGGAGGAGGCCCGGCACGTCCGCTACGCGCGCGAGGAGCTGCGCCGGCAGATGCTGACCGCCCCTCGGTGGTCGCAGGAGTTCACCCGGATCACCTCGGGCGAGTTCGCACGGGTGTTTTCGGTCGCCTTCGTGAACCCCGAGGTGTACGCGAACGTGGGTCTGGACAAGCGGGAGGCCGTGGCCCAGGTGCGGGCCAGCGGCCACCGCCGGGAGGTCATGCAGACGGGCGCGCAGCGCCTGACCGGCTTCCTCGACGACATCGGGGTGCTGCGGGGGGTCGGCCGGCGGCTGTGGAAGGCCTCGGGGCTGCTGGCTTGAACGCGGCGCGCGGCCGGGCGACAACCGGACGCCCGCCGCCCGGGCGGCCGCCCCTTCCCGCAGCGTCCCGATTACGCTGCGGAACATGACCTCCGAGACCCCGACCCGCGCGTACCGCAGGCTCAGCGTCGAAGAGCGCAGGACCCAGCTCCTCGACGCCGCGCTGTCCCTGTTCGCGCACCGCGCTCCCGAGGAGGTCTCGCTGGACGACGTGGCGGAGGCGGCCGGGGTCTCCCGGCCGCTGGTGTACCGCTACTTCCCGGGCGGCAAGCAGCAGCTCTACGAGGCCGCGCTGCGCTCCGCGGCCGAGGAGCTCCAGCAGTGCTTCGCCGAGCCCCCGGAGGGGCCGCTCACCCGGCGTCTGGGCCATGCCCTGGACCGATACCTGGCCTTCGTCGGCCGGCACGACGCCGGGTTCAGCGCCCTGCTGCAGGGCGGCAGCGTCGTCGAGACGTCCCGCACCACCGCCATCGTGGACGGGGTGCGACGGTCCGCCGCCGAACACATCCTCAGCCACATCGGCGCCGAGGAGCCGGGACCGCGGCTGCGGATGACCGTGCGGATGTGGATCACCACCGTCGAGGCCGCCTCGCTGATCTGGCTCGACGAGGACAAGCAGCCGCCGGCCGAGGAGCTGAGGGACTGGCTCGTGGAGCAGTTCGTGGTGTGCCTGTTGGCGACGGCGGGGCGCGACGCGCAGACCGCCGCCGTGGTTCGGGCCGCACTGGCCCTGGAGAGCGCCGAGGGGCCGGTCGGCGCCCTGGTCCGCCGCGTCCTGCCGGTCCTCGGTGACGCGGGGCACCTGCTCCGCCCCGGTGCCGCGTGACCCGGTCCGCTGCCCGGCGGAGGACACTGGTGCCGTGAAGAGCCAAGACACCCCGTTCGTGGGCGGCCCCCTGGACGGGCGCGTCCTTCCGGTCCTGCTCGGCCTGACCGGCCATCCGCCGAAGACGTACCGCGTCCCGGTCCCGGACGCGGACGGCGGGCCGCCCACCGTCCTCGTCTACCGCCGTGTCCCGGCGGGTCCTCCCGGCAGATTCGGACTCCACCCCGGCTGGAAGTACAGCTACGACCCCGAGGGGGACCTCGGCAGACGTCAGCGGTGGCCGTGGCCGAAGCCGCGCACGAAAGCGGGTGGCACGCCGCACGGCGACGGACCGGACACCACCACCGGGTGACCTCACTGCGCCGACCGGACCACCGGGCGCGCGCCCGGCCGGTGCGCGTCCCATGCTGCCGGTGCGAGGGGAAGAACGCCCGCACCGGAGGTGATCACATGGCAGAGCGGGTGCTCCGCCTGATGTGCGCGGCGGCGGTGACGGCCTCGGTCCTGCTCACTCCCGCGCCCGCGCTGGGGGCTCCCGACCCGTCCCCCGACTCCGGTCGGGCTCCGGACGCGGACCGTACGCTCTCCGATCTGCTGACCGACCTCCGGGGGACCTACCGGCGAGTCGAACAGGCGACCGAGACCTACAACGTCACCGCCGAGCAGCTGAAGAAGCGGCAGGCCGAGGCCGCACGGCTGGACGGACAGCTCACCCGGGCCCGGCTCGCCCTGGAGGAAAGCCGCCGCGCGGCCGGGCTGCTGGCCCGGCAGCAGTACCGAAACAGCATGGAGATCTCCTCGTACGTACGTCTGCTGATGGCCCGGAATCCGCAGCCGGCCCTCGACCAGGGCCATGTGATCGCACAGCTGGCCCAGGAGCGGGCGGAGCAGGTGCGCGACATGACCGACGCGGAGAAGCGCGCCGCCGAACGGGCCCGCGCGGCGCACAAGACCCTCGACGCCCAGCGCGCCCTGACCGACCGGCAGCGGAAGGAACGAGACGACGACGAGCGCCGGCTGAGCGACATCGAGAACCGCCTCGCCTCCCTGAGCCCCGGCCAGCTCGCCACCCTCACCGACTACGAGCGCGCCATGGCCGAAACGGCCCGGCAGCGACTCCTGGCGCACGAGACGGCCCCGGCAGCGCAGCCGGGGCCGTCCGGGGACAGTCGGTGACGGCCGGCGGCAACCGGTGCCGCCGGCCGGAGGCCGATCAGGCCCCGGCGACCGAGGCCAGGTACTTCTCCGTCAGCTCCGGGTCGTAGAAGAAGTTCTCGAAGTCGGCGGGGTCGTTGAAGCCGTTGGCGAAGCGGTCGGCCACCGGGGGAAGGGAGCCCGCCGCGCCGATCAGGTTCAGGACGTGCTCCGGCGGCACGCCGAGCATGGCGTTCGTCCACTTGGTGACGTGCTGCGCCACGTCCCAGTAGCGGTCGAAGGTGGACTGCATCCAGACCTCGTCGAACTCCTTGTCGCCGTGTTCGAGGATCGAGGCGAGGTAGCTCGCGGCGCACTTGGAGGCCGAGTTGGAGCCCTGACCGGTGATCGGGTCGTTCGCGACGACCACGTCCGCCACGCCCAGGACCAGCCCGCCGCCGGGGAGGCGGCCGATCGGGTTGCGGACGGTGGGCGCGTAACGGCCCGAGAGGGTGCCGTTCGCGTCGGTGAGCTCGACCTTGGTGGCCCGCGCGTACTCCCAGGGGGTGAAGCGCTCCATGAGCTCCAGGGTCAGGGCGAGGTGCTCGGAGGGGTCCTTGACGCCCTTGAAGACGTCGAGCGGGCCGCCGGGTATGCCCTCCCAGAACAGGATGTCGGCGCGGCCGGAGGTGGTCAGGGTCGGCATGACGAACAGTTCGCCGACGCCCGGCACCAGATTGCAGCGCACCGCGTCGTAGTCCGGGTGCTCCGGGCGGGGGCCCATACCGTGGACGTAGGCGACCGCGAGGGCGCGCTGCGGCTCGCTGTACGGGGAGCGCGAGGCGTCGCGGCCGAACATGGAGACCAGTTCGCCCTTGCCCGCCGACACCAGCACCAGGTCGTAGGTGCGGGAGAAGTAGTCGAGGTCGGAGACCGCCGCGCCGTGGATGACCAGCTGGCCGCCGCGCTGCGCGAACGTCTCCATCCAGCCGGCCATCTTCACCCGCTGGTCCACCGACTGCGCGTAGCCGTCGAGCCTGCCCACCCAGTCGATGACACGCTGCGACTCCGGACCCGCCACGGAGACACCGAGCCCCTGGATCTTCGGGGCCTGGGACTCCCAGAAGTTCAGCTGCAGATCGCGCTCGTGCTGAAGCGCCGTGTGGAACATGCACTGCGTCGACATGACCCGGCCGGTGCGGATCTCGTCCGCGGTCCGGTTGGACATCAGGGTGACCTCGTACCCGTGCGACTGGAGGCCGAGGGCGAGCTGGAGTCCGGACTGGCCGGCTCCGACGACGAGTATCTTCCGCATGCGGGTGGTGCTCCTATCGGGACGAGGGGGAGTCTTATGGATCAGCGCGGCACCGCGTAGATCCAGCGGCACCGCGTAGATCCATAAGACGCTCCCTCATTCGGGGGTGACGTCGAGCGCGTGGCCGACCAGGGCCAGGAGGGTCTCGATCGCCGAGATCCGGCGCCGCGCGTCCATGATCATGACAGGTATATGTGCGGGGATCGTGAGGGCGTCGCGCACGTCCTCGGGCTCGAACCACTCGCTGTCGTCGAAGTGGTTGACCGCGACCACGTAGGGCAGGCCGCTGCTCTCGAAGTAGTCGAGGGCCGGGAAGCAGTCCGCGAGCCGGCGCGTGTCGGCCAGCACCACCGCGCCTATCGCGCCGCGCACCAGGTCGTCCCACATGAACCAGAACCGCTGCTGGCCCGGCGTGCCGAAGAGGTAGAGCACCAGGTCGTCGTCGAGGGTGATACGGCCGAAGTCCATCGCCACCGTGGTGGTGAGCTTCTCCGGCGTCTCGGTGAGATCGTCGGTCTCCTGGCTGGCCTCGGTCATCAGCGCCTCCGTCTGGAGGGGCGTGATCTCCGAGACGGCGGTCACCAGGGTGGTCTTGCCGACACCGAAGCCGCCCGCCACCACGATCTTCGTGGCGATCGGGGCACGCGTGCGGTCCGTCTGCCAGGCCTGGAGGTGCTCCTGCTCGTCGAGGTCGACGGGGAGCGGTGAGACGCCCGGGGAGGCGTCAGAGACGACGGAGTCCACTCAGCACCCTTTCCAGCAGAGCGCGGTCAGGCTGTCCGGGGCCGTGACCGGTTCCGTACACACGGATCTTTCCCTGGTCCGCGAGGTCGCTGAGGAGCACGCGGACCACCCCGAGCGGCATCTTCAGCAGCGCCGCGATCTCGGCCACCGTGCGCATACGACGGCAGAGTTCGACGATGGCCCGCATCTCGGGCATCACTCGGGTGGCCAGTGAACCATTGGTCAGTTCACGGCGTTCTTCGGGGGCCTCCAGAGCCGCCACGAAGGTCTCGACCAGCAGCACATGCCCGAAGCGGGTACGGCCGCCGGTGAGCGAGTAGGGGCGTACGCGGGCGGGTTTGCGGTCGCCGCCGCGCACAGGAAGCTTCTTCGGTGCACTGCTCATCGGGCGCTCCCCGTCGACTGGGCCTCTAGGGACTTGCGCAGTTCGCTGCGGAGTTCCGGCGTCAGGACGTGTCCGGCGCGGCCGACGAAGAGCGCCATGTGGTACGCCACCACGCTCATGTCGCAGTCCGCGGAGCCGTGCACGCCGAGCAGCGAGCCGTCGCTGATGGACATCACGAAGAGGCTGCCCTCGTCCATGGCGACCATGGTGTGCCGGACCCCGCCGACGTCCATCAGCTTCGCGGCGCCGACGGTGAGGCTGCCGATGCCGGAGACGACGGTGGCGAGGTCGGCCGACGACCCCCTGGGGCCGCCGGGTTTGTCGGCGCGGCCCGCGCGGGCCTGTGCGTTGCGGCCGGGGTCGGACGAGAGGAGCAGCAGGCCGTCGGAGGAGACCACCGCGACCGACAGCAGTCCCGGCACCTCCTCGACGAGGTTCGTCAGCAGCCAGTGCAGGTTGCGTGCCTCACTGCTCAGTCCGAAGGTACTGGGCGCGGTCAACTGCTTGCCTCCTCGACTGTGCCCCCCGATGGATCAACGTCCGG
Source organism: Streptomyces sp. NPDC001222 (assembly GCF_042896945.1). Classification (NCBI taxonomy): domain Bacteria; kingdom Bacillati; phylum Actinomycetota; class Actinomycetes; order Kitasatosporales; family Streptomycetaceae; genus Streptomyces; species Streptomyces sp. NPDC001222. The sequence continues at coordinate 173,445 of NZ_JBIAXT010000014.1, read as the reverse complement.
TGCGGTCCCGGGTGTTGCGTTCTGAGGTGGTGCTGGGGGGCGCTGCGCGGGCGCCCTGTTCTCCCCCGTCCTCTCGGCGATCTCCGCCTCGACGTGCTGGTAGCCACGCGCGGCGCCGCGGTGGAAACCGCCGAGCCTGCGGCGCAGCGCGTCGGCGTCCACCCCGCCGGCCCGCGGACGGGGCGCCGGGGCGGGCGCGGAGATCTTCGGGGTGCGCTTGGGCAGGCCCTTGGCGGTGAGCCGGGGTGCCTCGGGGTCCGCGGGGTCCTGGGGGGCGGGGGACGCCGCGGGCTCTCCCTCGTCGACGGTGCGTTCGTGGGAGTCGGGCCCTATGGCGTACGGGTCCGCGGCGGGCCCGCCGGTGGCACCGGCGTCGGGCGCGGGCTGCTCCGCCCGGGGGGACGGAAGCAGCAGCTCCATCGTCGTCTCGACGAGGGGCTCCGGGGACAGGGCCGCGAACTCCTGGGCCGCGACGGCGGACCCCCGCACGGGCAGGTCGTTCCGTGCGGCTTCCGCGTTCGGTACGGCATCCTTGCTGCGTACGGCTTCTTCGTTCCGTACGGCCTCTTCGTCCCGTACGAAGCCTTCGCCGGGTGCGGTCTCTTCGTCCCCCACGGCCTGCACGGCCTGTTCCGCCGCCGCGATCAGCGGGTCCTCGTCGCCCCGCGGCTCCTGGACGGTGATCCGGGTGCGACCGGTGAGGACGTTGGAGTTGGCCTCCGCGTCGGCGCCGGGCAGGGAGACGGCGGCCGCGCCGCCCGGCACCGGGCCCGTCCCCGCCGTGGGTACGGCCGCCGCCGGGGCCGCGGCGAGCAGGGTCTTCGGCAGGACGACGACCGCCGCCACACCGCCCTGCTTCTGCTCGCGCAGGTGGACGCGGACACCGTGCCGGTGGGCGAGGCGGGCCACCACGTACAGGCCGAGCCCGAGGCCCTCGCCGCCCTCCTGGTCGTACGGCTCGGTCGGATCGAAGTCGGCGAGCCGGGCGTTGAGCCGGCTCATCCGCTCGCCGGTCATGCCGATGCCCTCGTCCTGGACGGAGAGCATCACCTCGCCGCTCTCCAGCAGCCAGCCGGAGATCTCCACGGTGACGTCCGGCGGCGAGAAGGAGGCGGCGTTCTCCAGCAGTTCGGCCACCAGGTGCGAGAGGTCGTCGGCGACGAAGCCCGCGACATGCGCGTGCGGCGGCAGCGCGGCGATCCGGACGCGCTCGTACCGCTCGATCTCGCTGACCGCGGCCCGCACCACGTCCACCAGCGGCACCGGTCCGGCGTGCTGCTGGACGTGTTCGGCGCCGGCGAGGACCAGAAGGTTCTCGCTGTGGCGGCGCATCACCGTGGCGAAGTGGTCGAGCCGGAAGAGGGTGGCGAGCCGCTCGGGGTCCTGCTCGCGCTCCTCCAGGCCCTCGATGACGGCCAGCTGCCGCTCGACCAGGCCGAGGGTGCGCAGCGCGAGGTTCACGAAGGTGGAGTTGATGCTGTGCCGGACCTGCTCCAGGTGACCCGAGGCCTCGTCGAGCTGGGCGCGCAGCGCGGCGCGCTCGTCGGCCATGGTCTGGCGCTGGCCGACCAGGTGCTTGCGGTCGGTCTCCAGGGTCCCGAGGCGCTCCTGAAGGGCGACGGCGTGCGCGTGCAGGGCGTTGACGGAACGGACGACCTGGGCGAACTCGTCGTTGCGTCCGGTGAACTTCACCGGTTCCTGGCCGGCCGGGTCGGCGGCCACCCGGGCCGAGCCGAGGCGCAGCACGGCCAGCGGGCGGGTGAGGCTGCGGGCCATGGCCATGGCGACGCCCACGGCTACGAGCATCAGCGCGCCGAGGACGGCGATCCGGATCTCCAGCGCGGTGACGTCGTCGTCGCGCAGCTGCGCCAGGTCCTTGCTCCGGCTCTCGTAGAGCGAGGACTCGACGCCGCGCATCAGGTCGACGCGGGCGGAGAGGGCCGCGTCGACCTTCTTGGTGCTGAGGGCGAGGTCGCTGTCGGAGAGGGTGGGCTGGTCGGTGAGGCCGGCCAGGTACTTCTCGGCGGAGGTGACCTCCGGGCCGGTGACCGTGGAGTCGTAGGAGGACTTGGCGGTCTGTGTCGCGTTGTCGTGGAAGTCGGCCACGGCGGCGTCGGAGCGTACGGCGGCCTGCTGGGCGGCGGCGGTGAGCGCGTCGCGCTGCTTGATGTCGGCGGTCGAGGAGCCGCTGACGGTGGTCGGCAGACCGGTGATGGGACTGATGACGGTCCGGGTGGAGTGCGGGACGTTCAGGGCCGCGAGGAGCAGTCCGCGGGCGGCGGCGGACTGCTGCACGGCGGTGTCCAGCTCGGCCAGCGCGTAGGCGCCGGAGCCCGCGCGGGGCGGGATCTTCCCGGCCAGCTGGTCGGCGAGGGCGTGCAGCTCGGTGATCACGGCGGAGTACGCCCGGTGCACATCGAGAGCGCTGCTCTTGCCGACGAGCGCCGCTCGCCGTACGGAGCCGACGTCGTCGAGGTCCTTGCCCAGCGCGGCGGGGAGGTCCTGGTCGGCACGCAGGTCCTGGATCTCCCGGTCGACGCGGGCGCTCTGCTGCTCGGCCGGCGTCTGCGACTTGGGGCGCCCCGCGGCCACATACGTGGTGACCGCGTCGCGCTCGTCCGCCAGTGCGTGGGCGAGGGTGAGGGCGTCCTGGGTCTGCTCGGCGAGCGTCACGAGGTTCTGGGAGTCGTTCAGCTGCCCGGAGGCGGCGACGACGCTCGGCGCCCCGGCGCCCGCGATCGCGGCGGCGACCACGGCCACCGCGACGATCAGCCGAGTGCGCACGTGGGCGGTACGGCCGCTGCCCGTGGACCCGGACGAGACACCCCGTTCGGTGGCCGTCTGCTTGCCTGTGCGCCGAGGCCGCGTCTTCTGCACCGGTGCTCGCATTCCTGACTCGTGTACCCATGGCCGGGTGACGGTCCGTCATCGGGGACGTCGACCCGGTACGACGGCTTCCGACCCTCCCAGTGGCGATGCACAGAGGTCTCACTTCGCCTGACCCGCCACCCGAAGGAGTGAACATCGCCGGGGAGTTGGCGGGCAAGTTCCTGTGGCCCGTGCGAGTGGCCCGTATGGCGGGCCGGTTGGACGTCGGCGGCACGCTTTGGCAGTATTCGCCACCACGCTTCACCGGAGTCGATCATTCCATGCCAAACCAGGCGCCTGACCTGGTCCGTCGCACCGATTCCACGGTCGTTGCCAGCCTTTCGTGGACCTTGTGAAGGGCTGGTGCAGACTGGCCGGATGCGTATGGAACTGATTTCCGAGCCCGGCGAGGCGACCCGCCCCAATGAGGACTTCGCCGCACTCTCCGTTCCGGCTTCAGGACAGGGCGGAGCGCTGGTCGTGCTGGACGGGGTGACTCCGCCTGCGGGCGACGACGGGTGTCTTCATTCGGTCCACTGGTTCTGCGCACGACTCGGCGGGGCACTGACCGAACTGTCCGTTTCCCGGCGGGATCTGCCCCTGCCGGAGGTCCTCACACAGGCCCTGCGCCGTACCGCCGAGGGCCACGCGGCCACCTGTGACCTTTCTCACCCGCGCACGCCGCAGGCGACCGTGGTCCTCGCACGCTGGTCCGAGGCCACGGTGGAGTACCTGGTGCTCTCGGACTCGGTGCTGCTGGCCGAGGCCCCCGACGGCACGGTCACCGCCCTGCTGGACGACCGGCTCGCCCGCGTCCCGCGGGCCTCGCTGGCCTCGGACGCGATCGCGGACGCCACGGTCCGCAACAAGGAGGGCGGCTTCTTCACGGCGGCCGCCGACCCCTCGGTCGCGGCCCGGGCGGTGACGGGCGAGCTACCGCGCACGGCGGTGCGCACTCTTGTGGCCCTCACGGACGGCGCGACCCGCTGGACGGAGAAGTTCCGCCAGGGCGACTGGACGGACCTGTTCACGCTCGTGCGCAAGGAGGGGGCGGCGGCGCTCGTGGAGCGCGTACGGGCCCTGGAGGACGCCGACCGGGAGCGGCGGGAGCACCTGGGCCGCAGCAAGACGCACGACGACGCGACGGTGGTGTACGCGGGCCTGTGAAGCGGCCCCCGGGCCGTCGCCTACTTCTCCATGCCTCGGTTCAACTGGTTCAGCAGCCGGGCCAGTTCGGCCACCTCGCGCTGGTCCCAGTGGGCGAGCTGGCGCACATAGCGGGCACGGCGGGCCTCGCGGACCCGGCCGACGCGGCTGCGGCCCTCCTCGGTGAGATGGACCAGCCAGGCACGGCCGTCGGCGGGGTCGGGCTCCCGGGCGACGAGACCGAGGTCCTCCAGGGCGCGCAGCTGGCGGGACATCGTGGCCTTGCCGACTCCGATGTAGGCGGCGAGTGCCGTGGCGCGCTGGCGGCCGCACTCGTCGAGCCGTACGAGAAGGCCGTAGGCGGCGGTCTCCAGATCCGGGTGGACCTCGCGGGCCATCTCACCCTGACTGGCGCGGGCGCGCCGCAGGAACACGGTCAGCTCGCGCTCCAGCGACAGGAACTCCTGGTCCGCACCGCCGCCCGAGAGCCCGGATCGGGCCGGCCACTCCTCGCCGTGTGAGTCCTCGTGCACGTCAGCACCCCTGCCCCGGTTGTCCGATCCTGAAAGTTTCTGCCACATCTCACCCATTGCCGCAGCTCCGCCAGTATTTCGCAGGCGTAGACCAACGGCAGCCTCCGGCCCCCCTTCAGGCACGACGAAGGCCCGGGCCTCCCTCACGAAACCCGGGCCTCCGGTCATCCGGGAGCGTCCGTCACTCCGCCACCGGAATCTCTGGGTGTCACGCCGCCACCGGAACCTCCGGCGTCGCGTCGCTGGTGGCCGGCGCGAGCGCCAGCTCCAGGACCTGACGGACGTCCGTGACGGCGTGCACGTCGAGCTTCTCCAGCACCTCGGCCGGGACGTCGTCCAGGTCGGCCTCGTTGCGCTTGGGGATGATGACGGTCGTGACACCCGCCCGGTGCGCGGCGAGCAGCTTCTGCTTCACCCCGCCGATGGGCAGTACCCGGCCGGTCAGGGAAACCTCGCCCGTCATCGCCACGTCCGTACGGACCAGGCGGCCCGAGAGCAGCGAGGCCAGCGCGGTCGTCATCGTGATGCCCGCGCTCGGGCCGTCCTTCGGGACCGCGCCCGCCGGGAAGTGGATGTGCGCACCCCGGTCCTTCAGGTCGCCGACGGGCAGCTCCAGTTCGGCGCCGTGGGAGCGCAGGAAGCTCAGCGCGATCTGCGCGGACTCCTTCATCACGTCGCCGAGCTGACCGGTGAGGGTCAGGCCCGCCGCGCCCGTCTCCGGGTCGGCCAGGGACGCCTCCACGAAGAGCACGTCACCGCCCGCGCCGGTGACCGCGAGACCGGTCGCCACACCCGGGACCGCCGTCCGCCGCTCGGCCGGGTCCTGGGCGGACTCGGGCACGTGGTGCGGACGCCCGATCAGCTCGCGCAGGTCCTCGTCCCGGACGGTGAAGGGCAGGTCCTTCTCGCCCAGTTCGTGCTGGGCCGCGACCTTGCGGAGCAGCCGGGCGATCGACCGCTCCAGGTTTCGTACGCCCGCCTCGCGGGTGTACTCGCCGGCGAGCTTGCGCAGCGCGCTCTCGTCGATCGTGATCTCGGCCTTGTCCAGGCCCGCCCGCTCCAGCTGACGCGGTAGCAGGTGGTCACGGGCGATGACGACCTTCTCGTCCTCGGTGTAGCCGTCCAGGCGGACGATGTCCATACGGTCGGCCAGCGCCTCCGGGATGGCCTCCAGGACGTTCGCCGTCGCGAGGAAGACCACGTCCGACAGGTCGAGTTCGACCTCCAGGTAGTGGTCCCGGAAGGTGTGGTTCTGCGCCGGGTCCAGGACCTCCAGCAGGGCGGCGGCCGGGTCGCCCCGGAAGTCCGAGCCCACCTTGTCGATCTCGTCGAGGAGGACGACCGGGTTCATCGAGCCGGCCTCCTTGACGGCGCGGACGATCCGGCCGGGCAGGGCGCCGACGTACGTACGCCGGTGACCGCGGATCTCGGCCTCGTCGCGCACACCGCCGAGGGCGACGCGGACGAACTTGCGTCCCATGGCGTGCGCCACGGACTCGCCGAGGCTGGTCTTGCCCACACCGGGCGGGCCGACGAGCGCGAGCACGGCACCGCCGCGCCGCCCGCCGACGACACCGAGGCCCCGCTCGGCGCGGCGCTTGCGCACCGCCAGGTACTCGGTGATCCGCTCCTTCACGTCATCCAGGCCCGCGTGCTCGGCGTCCAGGACGGCCTTGGCGCCCCGGATGTCGTACGCGTCCTCGGTGCGCTCGTTCCACGGCAGTTCGAGCACGGTGTCGAGCCAGGTGCGGATCCAGGAGCCCTCGGGCGACTGGTCGCTGGACCGCTCCAGCTTGTCGACCTCCTTGAGAGCGGCCTCACGGACCTTCTCGGGCAGGTCGGCGGCCTCCACCCGGGCCCGGTAGTCGTCGGACTCCTCGCCGTCCTTGGCGTCGCCGTTCAGCTCGCGCAGCTCCTTGCGGACGGCCTCCAGCTGACGGCGCAGCAGGAACTCGCGCTGCTGCTTGTCGACGCCCTCCTGGACGTCCTTGGCGATGGACTCGGCGACGTCCTGCTCGGCGAGATGGTCGCGCAGCTGCTGGGTGGCGAGCTTCAGCCGGGCGACCGGGTCGGCCGTCTCCAGCAGTTCCACCTTCTGCTCGGTGGTCAGGAAAGGTGAGTAACCGGAGTTGTCGGCGAGCGCGGAGACGTCGTCGATGGCCTGGACGCGGTCCACGACCTGCCAGGCGCCGCGCTTCTTCAGCCAGCTGGCGGCGAGCGCCTTGTACTCCTTGACGAGTTCGGTGACCTGTCCGGGCAGCGGGTCCGGCACGTCCTCGTCGATCCTGGTCCCCTCGACCCACAGCGCCGCACCCGGACCGGTGGTCCCGGCGCCGATCCGCACGCGGCTCCGGCCGCGGATCAGAGCGCCCGGGTCACCGTCGGCGAGCCGGCCGACCTGCTCGACCGTGCCCAGCACACCGGTGGTGGCGTACGTGCCGTCGATCCGGGGCACGAGCAGCACCCTGGGCTTTCCGGGCTCCGACCGGGCGGCCGCCTGAGCGGCTTCCACCGCCGCGCGCACGTCGGAGTCACTCAGGTCCAGCGGAACCACCATGCCGGGCAGCACGACTTCGCCATCGAGCGGCAGCACAGGCAGAGTGAGCGATGTGGGCATCGAAGCCATGATCTCCCCTTCGGCAGTCAACTTGAGCTATGCCGACTCAATGCGCGGCACGGTCCCATTGTTCCCCCGGGCACGTTCGCTCTGAGCGATCACGCGATGGTCTGCGATTTCCGGGTGTCGGGCGGGGTGACGGATGTCCGTGCGCGTCAGTCCGACGGGCGTCCGTGCGCGTCAGTCCGACGCGCGTTCAGCGACGCGGCGGCCGGCGGAGGGGCGCCCGGTCACGGCGTCCCCTCCTCTCCGACGGCCGGCTCACGGTCCAGGGGCTCGTCATGACAGCCCCGGCCGCCGAGGCGCGACACCCTGGCCGCCCCGGGGCGAGGCGTCATGACCGCCCCGGCCCGCCCCGACCCGCCCCGACCCGCCCCGACCCGCCCCGACCGCCGGATCGCCCGGCCGGCCGTTCGGTTGCGGTCGGGCGGCCCCGGGGTCCGGGCGGAGTACGCCGGGCAGCGGCTGCGTCGCCACCCGCGCCGACGCGGGCGCCGACGGTGAGCCGACGGCCGCGGCGGCAGCGGGACCGGGCAAGGTCTCGGGATCCGCCACGGGCGGCACGGTGGCGATGTCGCCGGGGTCGGCGGCCGTGTCCTGGCCGCCCCCGCCGCCAAACGCCTGGCTCACCGCCTGGACACGGGGGAGCCGGGTCAGGATCACCGGAGCCGGGATGCCGACGACGATGGCCGCGTACCGGCCGCTGATCTGGCCGCGTACCAGCCGCTGATCTGTCCCGTCCCGCCGAAGAGCACTGCCAGGCCGGCGCCGATCGTGCTGTGCACGAGAGCCGCGACCACGTCGGCACCGGGGTCGGAGCAGTCCCGGACACGGGGTCTCGCCCCCCTCGCCGGACGGCGGCCGCCGATGGGCACTGCGGGCCGAACGCCAGTTCAGACTGGATGCAGAAGTCGAGGACTCCCCGCAGCGCTCCTCCCACCGCTCCCGGCAGGACCAGCGTCGGCACGTCCGCGCCTCCCGGTGTCCCGGCCTCCTCGGCACGTCCCCACCTCCCCCGGTGTCCCGGCCCCCTCGGCACGTCCCCACCTCCCCCGGTGTCCCGGCCCCCTCGGCACGTCCCCACCTCCCCCGGTGTCCCGGCCCCCTCGGCACGTCCGCGCCCCCCCGTGTCCCGGCGCCTCCTCGGCACGTCCGCGCCTCCCCCGGTGTCCCGGCCCGTCGGGGCTACGGCGTGCGGAGCCCGTACAGCGAGCGCAGGGCGAGGTGCGGAGCGCGAGAAAGACGGCCGGGCACGGCCGGGCGCGGCGGTTGACGCCAGGAAGTCAGCCGTGGGCGCGGGCGTCCTGACGGCCCGCCCACTGCCAGCGGCGTACCCATGGCCAGGTCCCCATGCCGATCGCCAGGGACAGCAGATGGCCCCAGTCGCTCAGGGGGTCCGTGAACTGGGCCAGATCGTCGAGCAGTATCCCGCCGAACACCGTGAGCACCGTCCACCGAGCCCACGGCGGCAGCAGTCCCGCCAGCGCGCCGATGCTCGCCGCGACGCCGAAGCTGATGCCGTAGTCGAGGCGGTGCAGTGAACTGTCCGGCAGATGGCCGGCCATGACCGCCAGGCCGACCGGGACCTCGGTGGCCAGGGTGGCGAGGACATGGCCCAGCAGAAAGACGACGGCGGTGCGCGGGCCGCCGATCCGCCGCTCCAGCGTCGGCAGCACGAGCAGGAAGAGGAGCGCGTACGACGAGGTCAGGCCGCCCGCGATCCACAGCGCGCTGGCGACCAGCACGAGCACCGGGCTGCTCACCAGATGGGCGACGTCGGTGCTGGACTCCTGGTACAGGGTGTGCACCAGGGAGGGGTCGGCGTACTGGGCGAACAGGGACGTCACGACGAGGACGGCCGCGTATCCGAGGGTGAACGGGGTGTCCGCGAGGGTCGGCAGGAGTCCCTGGGGCCGCACACCCGGGCGCGCGGCGGGAGCGGCGGGGGCCGGAGCGGGAGGCGCGGAGGGGGCCACGGGGAGCGGTGCGGCGCGCTGGCGCGGCATGCCGTCGAGCAGGGGCGTGGCCGTCCCGGGGGCCGTGAGCACGGCGTCAGCCGCCGAGACCGTGCGTTCCAAGGTGAGGAACTCCTTCCGTTCATCCCCCACCCTTTGTGCCGCCCGAGCCGCTGTCTATGACCGACGCCACCGCGGGACGGATTCAAAGCAACTTCTCAGGTGGGTTCTGCGTCCGCGCTGCGCATACGGGAACATAAGCGCGCATTCGGGGCGACACAGGAAAACCCTTCGCCTCTGGAGCCGGTGCGTCACCACAATGTGACTCATGCCTCATCCGTACGACATCCGCCAGACCCCTGAAGTCCTGGACCGTCGCGAGGGCCCGCACGGCGAGGTCGTGCTGCGCCGCCACGGTGAGCTGCTCCAGATCATCGCCAACGGCTGTTTCCTCATGGACACCTCCGACGGGCGCTCGGAGCGACTGCTCGTCGACGCCGCACACCGGGCCCTGGGCGCACGCCCGGCGCCGAGCCTGCTGATCGGCGGACTCGGCGTCGGCTTCTCGCTCGCACACGCGGCGGCGGACCCGCGCTGGGGTGACATCACGGTCGTCGAACGTGAGCGCGCGGTCATCGACTGGCACCTCGACGGCCCCCTGGGCGCGCTGTCCGCACCCGCGCTCGCCGACCCGCGCACCCACGTCCTGGAGGCCGACCTCGTCGCGTATCTGCGTGAGACTTCCGCCACGTACGACGCCCTGTGCCTCGACATCGACAACGGACCCGGCTGGACGGTCACGGACGACAACGACAACCTGTACTCGGCGGCCGGACTGGCTGACTGCGCACAGGTGTTGAACCCCGGCGGGGTACTGGCGGTATGGTCCGCCCAGCCCTCTCCGGATTTCGAAGGAACCCTCTGGAATGCCGGGTTCCGGCAGGTGCATACCGAAGAGGTCCCCGTTGCCCGGGGCGTTCCCGACGTCGTGCACCTCGCCGTACGACCTGGATAGCCGACCGGCGGTAACTCCCCGTACCCTGCTTCCCTGGCGCGGATCATTCAAGCGTCAAACGCAGTCATGGGATCACCCCACGGATTCCGGAAAGCAACCCCAGGGGCGGGCGATGGAGCAGACACACACCGCGCACAACGGCACGACGGCGACCCCGGGCGCGCAGCGACGGGTTCTGGTGGTCGAGGACGACCCGACGATCGTCGACGCCATCGCCGCCCGACTGCGCGCCGAGGGATTCCTCGTGCAAACGGCCGGCGACGGTCCGGCGGCGGTCGACACGGCCGAGGCATGGCAGCCGGACCTGCTGATTCTCGACATCATGCTGCCGGGCTTCGACGGCCTGGAGGTCTGCCGCCGGGTGCAGGCGCAGCGTCCGGTACCGGTGCTGATGCTCACCGCGCGCGACGACGAGACGGACATGCTGGTCGGGCTCGGCGTCGGCGCCGACGACTACATGACCAAGCCGTTCTCGATGCGTGAGCTGGCGGCACGGGTGCATGTGCTGCTGCGGCGGATGGAGCGGGCCGCCCTGGCCGCGGCCACACCCCGCAGCGGCATCCTGCGCCTCGGTGAACTGGAGATCGACCACGCCCAGCGGCGGGTCCGGGTGCGCAGTGAGGACGTCCACCTCACGCCCACCGAGTTCGATCTGCTCGTGTGCCTGGCCAACACACCGCGCGCGGTGCTCTCCCGGGAGCAGCTGCTCGCGGAGGTGTGGGACTGGGCGGACGCCTCCGGCACCCGCACCGTGGACAGCCACATCAAGGCTCTGCGGCGGAAGATCGGCGCGGAGCGCATCCGCACCGTGCACGGAGTGGGCTACGCCCTGGAGACCCCGGCGCCATGACCGACGGGCCGGACGCACGGAGGAGCCCCGGGGAGCCCTGGGGCGGCGTACGCCCGTTCTCGATCAAGACCAAGCTGGGCGCGCTGGTCGTCATCTCGGTGCTGATCACCACGGGGCTGCTGCTGATCGCCGTGCGCACCGAGACCGAGCTGCGCTTCATCACGGTCTTCTCGATGATCGCCACACTGCTGATCACGCAGTTCGTGGCGCACTCGCTCACGGCACCGCTCGACGAGATGAACGCGGTGGCCCGGTCGATATGGCACGGCGACTACACCCGCCGGGTCCGTGACAACCGCCGCGACGAGATGGGTGACCTGGCCCACACGATCAACCTGATGGCCGACGAGCTGGAGGCCCAGGACCGCCAGCGCAAGGAGCTGGTGGCGAACGTCTCGCACGAGCTGCGCACCCCCATCGCCGGGCTGCGCGCGGTGCTGGAGAACATCGTGGACGGCGTCACGGAGGCCGATCCCGAGACCATGCGCACCGCCCTGAAGCAGACCGAGCGGCTCGGGCGCCTGGTGGAGACCCTGCTGGACCTCTCCCGCCTCGACAACGGCGTGGTCCCGCTGAAGAAGCGCCGCTTCGAGGTGTGGCCGTACCTCTCGGGCGTCCTCAGGGAGGCCCAGATGGTGTCCTCCGCCCGGGCGGGCATGGCCTCGGGCTCCGGCAGCCACACCCGCACGGACGTCCATCTGCACCTCGACGTCTCACCGCCGGAGCTGACCGCGCACGCGGACCCGGAGCGCATCCACCAGGTCGTCGCCAACCTGATCGACAACGCGGTCAAGCACAGCCCTCCGCACGGCCGGGTCACGGTGAAGGCCCGGCGCGGGGCCGGCCCGGACTCCCTGGAGCTGGAGGTGCTGGACGAGGGCCCCGGCATCCCGCAGTCGGAGTGGCACCGGGTCTTCGAGCGGTTCAACCGCGGCGCCGTGAACCGGCCGCACGGGCCGGGCAGCGACGGCGGCACGGGCCTGGGCCTGGCGATCGCGCGCTGGGCGGTGGATCTGCACGGTGGCCGGATCGGGGTGGCCGAATCCGCCCGGGGCTGCCGGATCCAGGTCACTCTTCCGGGAGAGTCATCTCTCCCAAGTTGACGTAAAGTTCGAACCGGAACGACAAGATCCACGGACGGACCGGCTGACGGACACGTGTGATCAGGCACAGGCCCGCGCAGCCTCCGCGCCGGGCCCCGGTCGGCGTACCCCTCCGAGGGCGGAACCACGCTTGTTTCCCGCCATTTCCCGTCCCGAAACACGCACTCCGATGTGACTTACGCGACGATGAACCGGCCTGACCTGACCTTCACCCTCAGGGAGGCGTAGCCTTTATTTCCGCTGTCCATAACCTTGTGAAGCGGAAGAGGGCGGTTGCCGCCGTGTCGCCACAGTCCCCCAGTAACTCGAGTGTCTCCACCGACGACCAAGCCGGGAAGAACCCCGCGGCCGCGTTCGGTGCGAACGAGTGGCTCGTCGACGAGATCTATCAGCAGTACCTCCAGGACCCGAATTCGGTAGACCGTGCCTGGTGGGACTTCTTCGCCGACTACAAGCCGGGAGCCCCTGCCTCGCCCGCTGCGGCGGGCACTGCGGCCGCGGGGGCCGCAGAGACCACCACGCAGGCCCAGGCAGCTCCCGCCGCTCCGGCACCGGCCGTGACGGCCCCGGCTCCCGCGGCACCGCAGGCACCGGCCGCGCCGGCTCCCGCCGCGCAGCCCGCCGCCGCCCCGGTCAAGCCGGCCGCAGCCGCTCCCGCCGCCGCGAAGCCCGCGCCGGCCCCTGCCCAGCCCAAGAAGGACGAGCCCGTGGCCCAGGCGCCCGTGGGTCCCGAACTGGTGACCCTGCGCGGCCCCTCCGCCGCCGTCGCGAAGAACATGAACGCCTCGCTGGAGCTGCCCACGGCCACGTCCGTGCGCGCGGTGCCGGTGAAGCTGCTCTTCGACAACCGCATCGTCATCAACAACCACCTCAAGCGCGCCCGGGGCGGGAAGATCTCCTTCACGCACCTGATCGGCTACGCGATGGTCCAGGCCATCAAGGCCATGCCGTCGATGAACTGGTCCTTCGCGGAGAAGGACGGCAAGCCGACCCTGGTCAAGCCGGAGCACGTCAACCTGGGCCTCGCCATCGACCTGGTGAAGCCGAACGGTGACCGCCAGCTCGTCGTCGCGGCGATCAAGAAGGCCGAGACGCTCAACTTCTTCGAGTTCTGGCAGGCCTACGAGGACATCGTCCGCCGCGCCCGCGACGGCAAGCTGACGATGGACGACTTCACCGGCGTCACCGTCTCCCTCACCAACCCCGGCGGCCTCGGCACGGTCCACTCGGTGCCGCGTCTGATGCCCGGCCAGTCGGTGATCATGGGCGTGGGCTCGATGGACTACCCGGCGGAGTTCCAGGGCACCTCCCAGGACACCCTGAACAAGCTCGGCATCTCCAAGGTCATGACGCTCACGTCGACCTACGACCACCGGGTGATCCAGGGCGCCGCCTCCGGCGAGTTCCTGCGCGTCGTCGCCAACCTCCTGCTCGGCGAGAACGGCTTCTACGACGAGATCTTCGAGGCCCTGCGCATCCCCTACGAGCCGGTCCGCTGGCTCAAGGACATCGACGCCTCGCACGACGACGACGTCACCAAGGCCGCCCGCGTCTTCGAGCTGATCCACTCCTACCGGGTCCGCGGCCACGTCATGGCCGACACCGACCCGCTGGAGTACCGCCAGCGCAAGCACCCCGACCTGGACATCGTCGAGCACGGCCTCACCCTGTGGGACCTGGAGCGCGAGTTCGCCGTCGGCGGCTTCGCCGGCAAGTCGATGATGAAGCTGCGCGACATCCTCGGCGTGCTGCGCGACTCGTACTGCCGCACCACCGGCATCGAGTACATGCACATCCAGGACCCCAAGCAGCGCAAGTGGATCCAGGACCGTGTGGAGCGCCCGCACTCCAAGCCGGAGCGCGAGGAGCAGCTGCGCATCCTGCGCCGGCTGAACGCGGCGGAGGCCTTCGAGACCTTCCTGCAGACCAAGTACGTCGGCCAGAAGCGCTTCTCCCTGGAGGGCGGCGAGTCGGTCATCCCGCTGCTCGACGCGGTGATCGACTCGGCGGCCGAGTCCCGCCTGGACGAGGTCGTCATCGGCATGGCCCACCGCGGCCGGCTGAACGTCCTCGCCAACATCGTCGGCAAGTCCTACGCGCAGATCTTCCGCGAGTTCGAGGGCAACCTCGACCCGAAGTCGATGCACGGCTCCGGCGACGTGAAGTACCACCTGGGCGCCGAGGGCACCTTCACCGGCCTGGACGGCGAGCAGATCAAGGTCTCCCTCGCCGCCAACCCGTCTCATCTGGAGACGGTCGACCCGGTCATCGAGGGCATCACCCGCGCCAAGCAGGACATCATCAACAAGGGCGGTACGGACTTCACGGTCCTGCCGGTGGCGATCCACGGCGACGCGGCCTTCGCGGGCCAGGGCGTGGTGGCCGAGACCCTGAACATGTCGCAGCTGCGCGGCTACCGCACCGGCGGCTCGGTCCACATCGTCATCAACAACCAGGTCGGCTTCACCGCGGCCCCCGAGTCCTCGCGTTCCTCCATGTACGCGACGGACGTGGCCCGCATGATCGAGGCCCCGATCTTCCACGTGAACGGCGACGACCCGGAGGCGGTCGTGCGCGTCGCGCGTCTGGCCTTCGAGTTCCGCCAGGCGTTCAACAAGGACGTGGTGATCGACCTCATCTGCTACCGCCGCCGCGGTCACAACGAGTCGGACAACCCGGCCTTCACCCAGCCGCTGATGTACGACCTGATCGACAAGAAGCGCTCGGTGCGCAAGCTGTACACCGAGTCCCTGATCGGTCGCGGCGACATCACCCTGGAAGAGGCCGAGCAGGCCCTGCAGGACTACCAGGGCCAGCTGGAGAAGGTCTTCACGGAGGTCCGCGAGGCCACCTCGCAGCAGGTGGCGGCCCCGGTCCAGGAGCCGCAGGACGGCTTCCCGGTCGCGGTCGGCACGGCCATCTCCTCGGAGGTCGTCAAGCGCATCGCCGAGTCCCAGGTCAACATCCCCGACCACTTCACCGTTCACCCGCGTCTGCTGCCGCAGCTGCAGCGCCGGGCGTCGATGGTCGAGGACGGCACGATCGACTGGGGCATGGGCGAGACCCTGGCCATCGGCTCGCTGCTCCTCGAGGGCACGCCGGTCCGCCTCTCCGGCCAGGACTCCCGCCGCGGCACCTTCGGCCAGCGCCACGCGGTGCTGATCGACCGGGAGACCGGCGAGGACTACACCCCGCTGCAGTACCTGTCGGAGGACCAGGCCCGCTACAACGTCTACGACTCCCTCCTGTCCGAGTACGCCGTCATGGGCTTCGAGTACGGCTACTCGCTGGCCCGCCCGGACGCGCTCGTGATGTGGGAGGCGCAGTTCGGTGACTTCGTCAACGGCGCCCAGAGCGTCGTCGACGAGTACATCTCGGCGGCGGAGCAGAAGTGGGGCCAGACGTCCGGCGTCACCCTGCTGCTCCCGCACGGCTACGAGGGCCAGGGCCCGGACCACTCCTCGGCCCGCCCGGAGCGGTTCCTGCAGCTCTGCGCCCAGAACAACATGACGGTCGCGATGCCGACCCTGCCGTCGAACTACTTCCACCTCCTGCGGTGGCAGGTGCACAACCCGCACCACAAGCCGCTGGTGGTCTTCACGCCGAAGTCGATGCTGCGCCTCAAGGCCGCCGCGTCCAAGGCGGAGGAGTTCACGACGGGCCAGTTCCGTCCGGTCATCGGCGACGCGTCGGTGGACCCGGCCGCGGTCCGCAAGGTCGTCTTCTGCGCCGGCAAGGTCTACTACGACCTGGAGGCCGAGCGGCAGAAGCGCGGTGTGACGGACACGGCGATCATCCGCCTCGAGCGCCTGTACCCGCTGCCGGGTGCCGAGCTCCAGGCCGAGATCAAGAAGTACCCGAACGCCGAGAAGTACCTGTGGGCGCAGGAGGAGCCGGCGAACCAGGGTGCCTGGCCGTTCATCGCTCTGAACCTGATCGACCACCTGGACCTGGCGGTCGGCGCGGACGTCCCGCCGGCCGAGCGTCTGCGCCGCATCTCGCGTCCGCACAGCTCGTCCCCGGCCGTCGGTTCCGCGAAGCGGCACCAGGCGGAGCAGGAGCAGCTCGTGCGCGAGGTGTTCGACGCGTAAGGCCATCGGCCCGCCCGGTCGGCCTCTGGTCGCACGAGGGGCCCGCGCCCGAGCTTCGGCTCGGGGGCGGGCCCCTCGGCGTTGCTGCCGGTCTCACATCATCTGCGGCTCGAAGTCCCAGTAGGGGCGCCGCCCTTCGAGCATGTAGCGCACCTGCCGGTGCTCCTCGAAGAAGTTCTCGGTGAGCCGGCGTACGGCCTCCACGCGCACGGTCTCCGCCTCCTCGTGCCGGCCGGTCGCCGCGAGGTCCTGCGCGAGTCCCGCCGCCAGGTTGAGGGTGAGGACGTGTGTGTCCCCGACCGCAGTGCGCGCCCGGCCCAGGGCGTCCCGGCCCAGGGCCACCGCGCGCTCCAGCTCACCGGTCCGCGCGAGCGCCGTCGCGGTGTTCATCGCGCACCCGACGGACCAGACGTGGGCGGTGCCCAGGGCCCGTTCCATCCCCGCCCTGGCCCGCTCCGCGCGCTGCCGGGCGCCCGCCAGGTCTCCCTGGTCGCCCTGGACGAGGGCGCAGTTGTCCAGGGCTCCCGCGATGTAGGGGTGACCGTCGCCGAAGAGGTCCGTGAACCCCTTGAGGGCGGACTCGGCGAGCTCCCGTGCCTCGTCGAACTCGCCGATCTCGCGCAGCAGCATCGCGTAGTCCGTGGTCAGGCGAAGCGTCTCCCGGGGGCCGCGCCGGCGCAGGCTGCGGTCGCGCGCCTCGCGCATCAGCCCGCGCGCCCGCAGATGGGCGCCGTCGCGGCGCAGGCACAGGGCCAGGTTGTGCTGGGCGAGCAGGGTCTGGGCGTGGTCGCGGCCGAGCACCTCCCGGTGCAGGCGGTGGTTCAGCTCCTGGATCGCCAGCGCGTCGCCGTAGCGGCCCAGCAGCCGGAGCGTCCAGGCGGTGTTGAGGCCGGCGAGGAGCGTCGAGGGATGCCGGCCGCCGCCGAGCGCGATGTACGCCTCCAGGACGGACCGCTGCAGGGCGAGGGACTCCTCGTAGCGGCCCAGCAGCCGCAGCGCCAGCGCGAGGTTGCCGCGGATGTCGAGGGTGCGCGGCACCTCCTGCTCCCCGAGGTCGGCGGCCGCCTGGGCCGCGGCGTCCTCGTAGAGGAGCCGGGCGTCCTCGTACCGGCCCAGCGCCAGCAGTGCTCCGCCGAGCCCGTTCTTGGCCCGCAGCACCTGCACCGAGCTGCGCCCGGGATCGGCGGTGACCCGGCGCAGCACGTCCCGCGCGATGCGCTCCGCCTCGCGGTAGCGGCCGAGGCGGCGTTCCATGTTGGCCAGTTGGTGCGCGGCGACGAGGACGGCGGGGTCGGTGTCGCCCGAGACCGCGCTCCAGGAGGCGACGGCCGCGCCGCAGAGCCGCCTGCCCTCCTTGGCCTCGCCGCGGATCCGCAGGTACTCGATGCAGTTGAGCACCACCGTCCGCACATCGGGGTCGGCGGAGTGCAGCGCCCCCGTCGGCTCCAGATGCGGTATCACCTCCGCGTACCGCGACCAGTTGGTGCGGTCGCCGGGGCGGCGGGGGTCGGCGGCGACGAGCACCCGGCGGGCGGTCTCGGCCGACAACCGGGCCTCCTCGGGGCCCAGATGACCGCGGACGAAGCGGTGGAAGAGCCGGTGCATACGCAGCGTGCCGACGGTCTGGATGTCCATCGGACCCTGCTCGTACTCCAGCCGCATGGAGGTGGCCTCGGACAGCACCCGCAGCGCGGTGTTCCAGCTGCTCGGCTCGGTGACCAGGGACACCAGGTGCGGGGGCAGGTCGCCGACGCGGGCCGACTGCACCAGGCCCAGGGGGATCACGTCGGGCGAGAAGAACGCGAAGAGGGAGAGCAGTTCGTAGGCGTTGGGGTGTTTCTCGCGCAGGGTGTTGACCGTCTGTGCCCAGGCGGCCTGGAACTCCTTGCGGTACTCCTCGGAGGAGACGACGGGGACGGCGTGCGGATCGCCCTCCTGGATGCGGGTGATGTACGTGTCGATGTCGGCGGTCTCGTTCAGCTCCACCCAGGCCGCGGTCTGGTCCAGGAGCAGCGGATGGTCCTCGACGGCCGCGGCGAGACGGTCCGCGCTGTCGCGGGTGAGCCGGCGGCTGCGCCGGCACGCGAAGTCGACGGACTCCTCGCGGTCGAACGGTGGCAGGTCCACGACCTGGCCGACCCAGCGGTGCCATTCCTTGCGCGGGGTGGTGACCAGCAGATGGCCCGGGCCGTCGGGCAGCACCGTCCCGAGGTCCTCGGGGTCCTCCGCCCCGTCCAGGACGACCAGCCAGCGGGTGCGGTCGCCCAGGGCCCGCTTGGCCGCCTCGATCCGCCCGCGCAGGGCGTCCCCGGTGTCCGGTTCCGCGCCCAGCTTGTCGGCGAGCCGGGCGAACTCCTCGCGGGCCCGGTTGCGTACCGACGCGTTGACCCACCAGACGATGTCGTACTCGCCCTTGTAGCGGTGCACGTACTCGGCGGCCGTCTGGGTCTTGCCGATCCCGCCCGGGCCGCGCAGCGCGATGCGGGTGCCCTCGCCGCCCTCCGTGAACTCCTGGTGGATGCGCTCCAGGACGCGTTCGCGGCCGGTGAAGTCGCGGTGGTGGCGCGGGGCGTTGTCGATGCCGGGCCGGTCCTCGGGGAAGCGGGGGCCACGGGCGCGGTCGAGGCTGACCGGGCCGCCGGACGGCGAGGCCACCTCCAGCGCGTCGACCAGCACCTCGGCGGCCCGCTCGGCGTCCAGGCCGCGCAGCGGGAGCACCCGACCGAGCCGTTCGGCGGCCGGCGGCAGGGTGGCGGCGGTGATCGACGCGGCGACGATCCGGTGCCCCTCCCGGGGCATGATCTCGGTCAGTACATCGGCCCAGGCCTGCCGACGGGCCTCGTCGAAGCGCACGAACCAGTCGTCGATCAGAAGCAGCAGCTTGCCGGGGACGGCCAGCAGGCCGGTCAGCCTCGCCGGTTCCGGTGCGGTGTGCAGCGGGTCCCAGCGGACCGCCTCCGGGACCGCTCCGGCGTGTGCGAGACGGTGTTCGATCCACGTCGCCCAGGACCATGACTGTCCCGCGTAGACGATCGTGACATGCTCGGGGGACGCGGATGGCATGCCTGGGGTCTCCTTCTGACGTAGGGGAGCGCTACGTCGCGGTTCGTCAACTCCACGTTAGACCAGACTCCTTGACGATACGGAGAGCTGCTCGCCGATCCGCGCGGCGGCGTGCCGGACGATGCGCTCCAGATCGGCGCAGTGCACACTCGGCTGCCGGAAGTGACCTGTGAGGGCGGAGTAGCGGTGGGCGTAGTTGCCGCCGCCGCAGATCCGCACCACCGGGCAGGCGCGGCAGTCCTCGCCGAGCGCTTCGGGTCCGGCCCGCAGCGCGGCGACCCGGGGATGGCGCAGCGCCTCGTCGAAGGAGTTGCGGAAGACGTCCAGGCCGGTTGCGGGAGCGTCCGGGAAGGCCGTCTTCAGCGAGTCGAGTCGTTCGATGGTGCCGTCGGTCTCCACCACGATCGCGGCGATCGGCGACAGTCCCAAGGCGTCCGTCCGTGAGGAGCCGCCCAGCAGCAGCGCCGTGATCTCGGTGAACAGGCGCACCCGAGGCCGGCCCGGGGTGGTGTCGTTCCACCACAGGTCGAACGCCTCGGCCAGCCAGTCCCCGTACGGCGTGGGGGCGGGCCGGTGGCGGCCGGGCGGGCGGGTGCCCCAGTGCAGATGCGGGAGCAGGAAGTCGAGCGCGGGCGGGGCCAGGGCCCTGAGCGAGCGGTAGACCTCGGCGGGGTCGGTGGCCGGGTCGACGGTGCACAGCAGCCCGGCGTAGACGTCCGGCCGGCGTGCGGCCAGCAGCCGGGCGGCGCGGCGGGCGGCGGGCCAGGAGGGGCGCCCGGCGTGGTCGACCCGGCGGGCGTTGAGGGCGGCCGTGCCACCGTCGAGGCTGATCCCGACCCGGATGCCGGCGTCGGCGAGCCGGTCGAGCGCGGGCCGGGTGAGCAGGGTGCCGTTGGTCTGCACGGTGACCGCCACCTCGGTGCCGTCCGGCACGGCGTCGCGCACGGTGTCGGCGTACGCGACAAGGGTTTCGGGACCGGTCAGCAGGGGCTCCCCGCCGTGCAGATCGACCCGCACCGACCGGGGGCGGTGTGTCTCGACGTGTTCGGCGATGCGCCGGGCGGTCTGCCGCATGGTCTGCTCGTCGGCGTGGTGCGGGCGCTCTCGCCAACTGCGGTCCGGGCTGCGGTAGATGTAACAGTACGTGCAGTCCAGATTGCAGCGGCTGTGCACCTTGAGGACGAACTGACGCAGGCAGTCGGCGCTCATGGCGCGGCCCCCGCCGGCGGGCGCGGCGCCAAGGGGTCGGGCGAGTCGCCGTAGTAGGCGGCCGGGGCGTCGTCCTCGGCCTCCCGGGCGCGCAGTTCGGCGAGCACCGCGGCGAGCACGGGATGGGGGGTGCCGTCCGGGCCGGGGCGCTCGAAGGTGGGCAGGGCTATGCCGGGGACGTCGTCCGGCCCTCTCATACGCCGCCCCCGCCCCTCGGGTCCAGGGCGTCGAGGGCGTCCCGGGCCTGCTCCGCCTCGTCCCCGTCGCCCAGCCCGGCCTGCTCGTAGAGCCGGAGCGCCGTGCGGTACTCCTCGGCGGCGCGGGCGGGGGCGGAGGCGCGGCCGAGGGCCTCGCCGCGGTCGACGCGCACCCGGGCCTCCGCGGCCGTGAGCTCCAGGTCCCGGTACAGTTCGGCGGCCCGCAGCAGATGGTCGGCGACCGCCTCCCAGTCCGACCACTGCGCCGTGTGCTCGGCCAGTCGCCCGGCCGCCGCGGCACGCAGCCGCCAGGCCCGGGCGGCGAGCAGGTCGTCGTCGGTGTCCCGGGCGGCGGTGCCCACTATCCAGTCGGCCTCGTGCACATCGGACAGCCCGCCCTGGCGCAGATTCCGGTGCAGGAGCGCGTCGCCCAGCTCCACCCGGCGGCGCGGCAGTTCGGGGTCCTGCTCGGAGGACTCGTCGACGGCCATCCGCAGCACCCGAACCGCGTCGGACCACTCGTCGGCCGCCCCCAGGGCGAGGCCCAGCCGGAGCAGCAGCGCGGGCCGGGCCGGATCGTCCAGGGACAGTTCCCCGGTCGCCTGCCACCAGGACCAGACGGCCGCCTCCAGATCGTCCCGGTCGCGGGTGAGTTCGTACGACGCCAGATAGGCCTCGCCCAGCCGGTCGAAGCACTCGGCTCGCAGTTCCGGGGCCTCACCCGCGTACTCCAGCGCCTGCTGGAGCACGGTGACGATCCGGCGGCGGGTCGGGACATCGTGCTCCGCGTCTCGGGTGAGGCCGAGAGCGGCGGCCGTCTCCAGACAGATCCGGGTCAGCTCCTGGGTGCCGGCGCCCTCGGCGGCGCGCAGCGGGAGCGCCTCGCGGAAGCCCACCTCGGCCAGTTCGGCGGAGCGGTGGGCGAGGGCGCGCCGCTCCGGGCCGGGCTCCCAGGGCCTCGCGCCGCGTCCCGAGTCGTGCCGGGCCAGCGCGAGCAGGGCACGGGCCTCCAGCAGACGGGAGGCCGACTCGCCGTTGCGCAGCCGGTACTGGGTGGCGAGGCCCGCTGCCTGTTCGAACTGCTGGGCGGCCCAGTCCTGTGGTGTTCCCTCGTCCGGGCCGAGAACGGCGGCGCCGGCCCGGGCGGCGAGGGACGCCGCCTGGAACGCCGCGGTGGCCCGCAGTTCCAGGACGCGGGTGGTCCACCGCTCCGCATCGGGCGGGATCTCCTCCAGCCGCTGCCGGGCCTGCTGGTAGGCCAGCAGGGCCAGCCGGCGCGGGGAGGCGTCGGGCTCGCCCAGATCGTGGCCGAGCCCCGCGGGCCGGCTCGCGGCGGCCGCGCCCGCGGTCTCCAGATCGGCCGCGAGGTACAGCAGGATCTGCGCCTCCATGACGAGTTCCTGCGCGTCGGTCTTGCGGTGCCCGGGCAGGACCTCGTACGCCTCCCGGAGGTTGTCCGCCGTCCCGGCCACCCGCCAGCGCTCCAGCAGGGCCTTGGCCAGCCGGGTCCGCAGCGCGCGCTGTTCCGACTGCCGGCGCTCGACCTCCAGGGCCCGGCGCAGCAGGGCGATGCCCTCGTCCAGGTCGCGGGCGGTGCCCTGGGCGTCATAGCGGTCGAGCAGCCGGTACGCGCGGGAGGCCAGCTCGGCCGGGCCCGTGTCGGTCAGCACCGGGACCTTTCCGTAGCGGGCGAGGACCTGCGAGGAGACCCGGGCGAAGGCGCGCAGCAGCCGGTCGTCGGCGCCGTCCTCGGTCACGGGATGTGCGGCCGTCGCACCGGAGAGGTAGGCGGCGGCCAGCGCCGGGAAGTTGCGGGCCGCGCGGCCGTACTGCCGCTCGACGTACTGCGAGCTGTGTTTGAGGACGAGTTGGGCCTCGCCGCCGGGCAGATGGCGCAGCAGTTCCTCGCGCACGCTCCCGATGAACTCGTATCCACCGTCCGCGTCGGCGTCGCTGCGCCTCATCAGCCCGCCGAGGAGGACCTCCGCCATCGCCTCGGGGCCGCTGCCGGGCAGCATGGCCCGCTGCACGAGCTGCATCACCGGCAGGGCGAGGGGCACGGTGGCCAGGTACTCGGCGAGGTGCCGCGCGTCCTGCGAGGCGGTGCGCCGGAAGGCCCGGACCCGGTCGCGCGAGGTGATGTCCCGCTCGGCGAGCGGCCGTGCTGCGGTCGCCGGGTGGTCGGCGCGCACCCAGGCCGCGGAGGCGATCTGCCGCTGGGCGGTCGCGTCGCACACGAGGCGGACCCAGCCCGCGAGGGAGGAGGGGCGCAGAGCGAGCACGGGCACGGGCAGGGCGCGCCGCGGCGGGGGTCCGGCGCGTTCCGACCGGAACTCCAGGCCGCCGGCCAGTCCCTCGTGGCGGCGCAGTTCCCCGGAGTAGGCGGGCAGATGGGTGCCGCGCCACATCCGCTGGGGCAGCGGCTGGAGGACGGCGACGGGTGCGCAGGTGGCCCAGTCGTGCAGCATCCGCTGCATGCTGCCGCTGCGCCACAGCGGCCCCGCGCAGTCGCTGAGGACCAGGGTCAGCCGGTGTCCGCTCGGATCGCGCAGCAGACCGGGGCCGTCGGCGGGGGACGAGGGGTCCGGCGTGGACGCCACCCGTAGTCCGTTCCGTCCGCCGTCATGGAGGTAGTAGGTCCGGATCTCCCGGAACGCGCCCGCCCGTTCGCAGACCTGGCGCAGCTCCGCGAAGGTGTGCTGCCACACCACGGTGGACGAGGAGACGTCCATGACGAGTTGGAGGCGTGCCTCACGGCGCTGCCCCGGGGCGGGCACCGGGACGACCACCCCGGTGTCGGCCGCCCGCTGCGCGGTCGCCTCCTCGTCCAGTCCGGACCACGAGGGGCCGCTCGGCGGCCGGTAGCGGTTCAGCGGCCGTAACGCCCGTTGCAGGGCGAGCGGTTCGGGCAGGACGGAGGCGGCGGGCACCTGGGTGGACACGACCGTGCCGGTGCCGCCCGCGGGACCCTCGGTCGCGATGCCGCCGACCGCCGGGATCCGGCGGTCCGCGGCCTGTTTCCGGGCCGCCACGACCAGGGACGTCTCGGGCGGGACGGTGCTGTGGCGGTTGCCGGGGCGGGTGCCGGGGGACGGCTCGACCGGGTCCTCGGCGGTGGCGGGGACCGTCGCCGTACTGCCGGGGACATGGCGGGCGAGCCAGAGCGCGTCCGCGAGTTCCTCGGCGTCCGGAGCGATCCCGGCCTCGCGCAGCCGGCGGGCGAGCAGCTCCAGGGAGTCGGCGACGGTCATGGCCGGTTACCGCTGCCCGGAGTCGAGTGAACCCATCAGCAGCCGCGCCAGTTCCGTGCGGTGCGGACTGCCCGGCGGGGCGACCTGCTGGGTGAGGAAGATGGCGTTGAGGAGCTGGTCGGTGGGCCGGTGCGAGCCCGTCCCGTCGGTGGTGAACAGCTCCAGCAGATCGTGGTGGTCCCGGTCGGCGCCCTCGCCGAAGTGGGCCTGCACCATGGCGGCGAGGCGGTCGCCGCG
This sequence comes from Streptomyces sp. NPDC001222, assembly GCF_042896945.1. Classification (NCBI taxonomy): domain Bacteria; kingdom Bacillati; phylum Actinomycetota; class Actinomycetes; order Kitasatosporales; family Streptomycetaceae; genus Streptomyces; species Streptomyces sp. NPDC001222. Next base: position 149,310 of record NZ_JBIAXT010000014.1, on the reverse strand, counting down.
CGGAGGGTCGAGGTGCAGATGGATGCACCGGCGCAGCAGCGGGGCGGGGAACTCGCGCTCGCCGTTGCTCGTCATCACGATCACTGGGAACGCGTGGCAGCGGATCCGTCCGCCGGTGACGGGCGCCCGCAGCCCGTCGTCGGTGAGGACCTCCACGGTGCCCTGGCCGGGCCGGTCGGCGATGCGCTCCAGCTGGGGGATGCCGAACTCCCCCTCCTCTACGACGTTGAGCAGGTCGTTCGGCAGGTCGATGTCGCTCTTGTCCAGCTCGTCGATGAGCAGGACCCGGGGGCGTTCCATCGGGAGCAGGGCCGTGCCCAGCGGACCCAGCCGGATGTAGCGGCCGATGGAGAGGTCGCGGCGCGCCCCGGGCGACTCCTGGGTCTCCTCGGCTCCCGCGCGGTCCAGTTGGGCGTCCTGGAGACGGCCGATCGCGTCGTAGGCGTAGAGTCCCGACGTCAGCTCGGTGCGGCTGACGATGGGCCATTGCAGGACCCGGCCGAGCCCCAGTTCATGGGCGAGTGCGTGCGCCAGGGTGCTCTTGCCGGAGCCGGGCTCCCCCGTGACCAGCAGCGGGCGCCTCAAGTAGAGGGCCGCGTTGATGAGTTCCACGGCGCGGGGGTCCTGCACGGGCAGCGGGGGGCGGCGGCCGAGCCGACGGGAGGAAGCGCTGTCGAGGGCGGGTACGGTGTAGACGTCGTCGAGGGGCACACCGTCGAACCGACGCCAGACCGGCGGCTGTGGCAGGGAGTCGACACGCGTCGGCGCGGGCTCGCCCTTGCCCCGGTAGACCAGCCACTCGCTCATGGTTCGCTCCTCGTCGACGATCGATGGCACGGCGCGTCACGGCCGACGAGGGCAGGCGGCGCCCACAACGGGCCCCTGAAAACGTACCCGTTCACAATCAGCCGACCGTCGATTTCCGGACAGCGGTACTGAGGTGTCGCCGGGTGTCCATCGGGAGTCATGGGGCGTCGAACACCCCCTCTTCCGCGGGCAGGGGACGGCGCGGGTCGTCGTACAGGACGGCGACGTCACCGGCCCAGTGGTGACCGTTTCCGGTGGTGACGTTCTCTCTGATACGGCGGAGACGGTCCGGCAGTTCAGCCGGATCGGTCACCTCCGCCAGAAAGCCCGCGGTCGACCGGTGCAGATCGTCGCAGCGGGATCCGCACCGGTGTCCCGGATGGTCCCCGGAGTGCCACAGCGCCACCCCGTGTCCGGCGTCCAGGGCCAGGCGCATCGCCGTCCGGCCGGCCCCCGATCCGGCCCGTCGGCACTGCACGGGGATCTGCCCGGGAGGCATCTCCGTGAACTGGCGGGCGTGCAGGGTGGCGGCGTCGAAGACGGTGTTCCTCGCGGTCAGCCGCCCACGGGAGAGCATCTCCGCCCAGCGGCTCCCCCAGGATTCGGCCGGAACTCCCCGGCGCTCGATGTCGCGAATGACCACGGGACGGCGTACGCCTAGAAGCTGCTGGCGCGCCCGGTCCCACAGCGGCGCGGAGTCGTAGATCTGCCAGGTGTGCACAGCGGTGTCGAAGTTCGAGAGGTTCAGGGCGACCTCGAGCGGCGCCGGCTGCTCCGGCCGGTCCACCGACTCGAAGGCCCGGGCGAGCGGCGCGTCGAGCACGTCCCGCAGCCGGTCACCGGCGACGCCCGGACCGGTGGTCTGCCCGTACCGGGGTACGTCGCTGTTCTCGCCCCCGTCGTCGACGCGCAGCGTCCAGTAGAAACGGCTCTGGTCCTCGTCGAGCGGCTCGAGTTCCAGCAGCACCACACCGCGCTCGCCCGGTCCCGGGTACGGCTCCACGCTGCGCTGCCCGGACGGCAGCAGCCCGGGCGGCAGCACGGCGTCCTCGACATTGGTGCGCACCGCCGGTCTGACCTCGGTGAGCCGGTCCCATATCCACGCGTCGAGCCGATCGACGGCGGCGCGGTCCTTGGGGTCGTGGGCCTCCACGAACAGCTGGACCAGGCGCAGGTAGCGCAGATGGACGAACGCCTCCTGGGGCCGGTCCCCCTCGTAGAGCTGCCCGTGCCCGTCCCGCCAGGAGACGGGCAGGTGCGGGCGCCCGGCCGGGTCGTCACCGCGCGCCTTGCGCACCAGTTGGGTGATGGTGTGCGGCGCGTCGGCGGGCTCGACCGCCGCCAGCAGCGCGAGCGCCCTGCGGCGGTCCACGGGACTCCACTGGTCGGAGTCGGCCTCGCTCCACGCCCCGGACAGCTTCGTCTGCCGGGCGACCCAGTTGTGCTCCGTCCTGCGGCGCTCCTCGTGCCATCGGTCGTGCTCGGCGATCACCTGGTGGTACGCCGTGAACCGGCGCATCACCGACACCGCGATGGACAGCCCGCCGTCCCGGTCGCCGCGGCGGCACTTGATGACGGCCACGACGGCCCCGGTGGCCGGGTCCAGCACCGGGCCGCCGGAGACTCCGGGCGGGAACTCGTTGCTCGGCCCGAGCCGCAGACCGTACGGCCCGTCGTGCGCGTTCACCGTGGCCTCGCCGTTCCACGCCTGGGCCGCACCGTCGGCGAGGGGCCGGTAGCCGTACACGATCCGGTGGTCGCCGAGCGGGTGGTCGGAGCGGTCGCTCAGCCAGACGCACTCGTGCTCCACGGCAGGGTCGAGCAGGCGTACGAGGGCCATGTCCTGGTCCACGGGCAGACTGGTCCGCTCGGCGGCCTGCTCACCGAAGGGCCCCTGGTAGAGGCGCTCCTCCAGCCGGGCGCGGACGGGGCGGCCGTCGTGCAGTCCGGGGCCGCGCACCCGGAACTCCTCCTCGCCGCCGTCCCCGATCCGGCCGAGTAGCACATGGGCACAGGTCAGCACCCAGCCCGGAGCGACGAGAAAGCCGCTGCCCCACATGGCCTCGTCATCCGGGCGCGCGGAGTGGAAGTGGACCGTGGCGTTCTCGATCAGCTGCTCGAGGCGGGCGTCGCGCCGCTCAGACATCCGCGGGGGGCTGGGGGGTGGCGTTGGTGGTGGGCGCCGCGGTGGTGCCCGCGGTGGGCGCGGCGGTGCCCGCAGGAGACGCCGCGGTGGTGCCCGCGGTGGGCGCGGCGGTGCCCGCGGGAGGCGCCGCGGTGGCTCGCAAGCGGCGCTCGTCGAGCTTCCAGACCAGGCTGACCTCCAGGGACGCCTTGGCCTCGCCGTCGGCGAGCACGGCGACCGCCTTGCCGGGCTTGGCGACGATCTCGACGCCGAAGGTGATGGTCGCCTCGTCCGGCTGCACGGACCGCGCCGCGTCCATGACCGACTGCCCGACCCCCTGGATCAGCTCCCCCAGCTGCTCCAGCTTGGCCGCCGCGCGGCTTCCCACCCCGATGTCGAGATCGTCCGAGCCGTACCCACCGGGTTTCGCCGCGACCGGCGCGGGCGTCACCCGCGCCAGCACCGTCTGGCCCCCGGGCAGTGTGATCTCGCGCAGCGTCTCGTCCATGGCTCCCCCGCCCTGTGCGGCTCCGCTCGCCCGGGCACCGACACGCCGTCGGTCCAGGGCTCTTGAACTGCGACGAGGCTAGCCGCCCGGGTGGTTCCCGAGCGAGACCGCTAACCGGCCAAGTGGCGCATATTCTGAAGGCATGTACTTCACCGACCGTGGCATCGAAGAGCTGGAGAAGCGACGCGGCGAGGAGGAGGTCACCTTCGAGTGGCTCGCCGAGCAGCTGCGCGCGTTCGTGGACCTCAACCCCGACTTCGAGGTGCCGGTGGAGCGGCTGGCGACGTGGCTGGCACGGCTGGACGACGAGGACGACGAGTAGGCCGACCGGGGACGCCGACGGGGGCGGGGCTACCGGGGGACGGGGCCACCAGAGCACCGGTTGACGGGGGACGGGGCCACCAGAGCACCGGTTGACGGGGGCAGCTCACGGAGCGCGGGGGGTCACGGCCCGGGGAGTCTCGGTGCGCCGGGCCCGTGGCGCGGCGGGGCTGACTTCCTCATGCGTTCCCGGTCATCCTCCCGCCTTTCCGGGGCACCGCCCGCCCCCTGCACACACCGCCCGCAGAGGCGATGTGTCGCGACAGCCCGCCTCCGGCCGCGTCGGCGCACGTCCGCGCATCGCACAGCCGTCGCCCCGCCCGCGGTCCGTCGCCCCGCCCGCCCACAGAACGGCAGCGTCAACCCTCCTCCCTGCGGTTCCCCACGACGGGCGCCTTGACTTTGGACAGCCGCGATATATCGTGAATACGAAGACGCGATATGGCGCGTTGGGTGACCTCGCCCCGCGCCGTCGCCACATCCGCGGTGACGTCCGTCGAGTACGCCGCCCCGCACCGGCCGAGGAGGTCACCCCATGTCCGAGTGGTCCGTCGCAGAGCCGAGCAAGCTCACCTTCGACGCCCCCGTGACGGCACTTCACGTACGCACCGTCAACGGAACGGTGAACGTGGTGGGCACGGACGAGAGTTCCGCACGGCTGGAGATCTCGGAGATCGAGGGCCCCCCGCTCACGGTGACCCATGAGGGCGGCACCCTGACGGTGGCCTACGACGACCTTCCCTGGAAGGGCTTCCTCAAGTGGCTCGACCGCAAGGGCTGGCGCCGCAGCGCGGTGGTCTCCGTGGCCGTCCCCGCGTCCACCCGCGTGGAGGTCGGCGCGGTCGGGTCCAACGCCGTGGTCTCGGGCATCGACGGCGGTGTCGACGTGAAGGGCGTCACGGGCGAGACGACCCTGGTCGGCATCACCGCCCCCGTCCACGTGACCACCGTCTCGGGGAACGTGGAGGCCCAGGGCGTCACCGGCGAACTGCGGCTCAACTCGGTCTCCGGCGACCTCACCGTCATCGAGGGCGCCTGCCCGCTGGTGAAGGCGGACTCCGTGAGCGGCTCGATCATCCTGGACCTCGATCCCACGAGCGGCCCCACGGACGCCCGGCTGACGAACGTCTCGGGGGAGATAGCGATCCGTCTGCCGCACCCGGCGGACACGGAGGTGGAGGCGAACACGGCGAGCGGTGCCGTGTCCAACGCCTTCGACGACCTGCGGGTGTCCGGCATGTGGGGCGCCAAGAAGATCACTGGCCGCCTCGGCGGGGGCACCGGCAGGCTGAAGGCGACCACGGTCTCCGGCTCCATCGCCATCCTGCGCCGCCCGAGCGTGGAGGAGGAGCCATGGGACGCCCCCGGCCCGGGGGACCCGGCGCCGAAGGAGAAGGCGGACCCGGGCCATGACCTCGGCGGGGCCGACGACGTCCCGTCGAGCCGTTCCTCCGGCGACACGACCGGCGGTCCGACCGAGCAGAAGGGGCTCTGACATGGCTCCCGTCTTCGCCCATGGACGACTGCGGCTCTATCTGCTGAAACTGCTCGACGAGGCACCCCGCCACGGATACGAGGTGATACGGCTGCTGGAGGAGCGCTTCCAGGGGCTGTACGCACCGTCCGCCGGCACCGTCTACCCCCGGCTGGCCAAGCTGGAGGCCGAGGGCCTGGTCACCCACACCACCGAGGGCGGCCGCAAGGTGTACGCGATCACGGACGCGGGCCGCGCCGAACTCGCCGACCGCAGCGCCGAGTTGGCCGACCTGGAGCTGGAGATCCGCGAGTCGGTGGCGGAGCTGGCCGCCGAGATCCAGGCGGATGTCCGGGGTGCGGCGGGCGATCTGCGCCGCGAGATGCGGGCCGCGGCCTCCGAGGCCCGCCGGGGCCCCAAGGAGCACACGGAGTCCTACGGGCAGCGCGGCGACCGGGCCGAGAACGAGGCGTGGCGCGTCGCCAAGGAGGAGATGCGCCGCGTCAAGCAGGAGTGGAAGGAGCAGACCCGGCGCGCCAAGGACGAGAGCCGGCGGGCCCGCGAGGAGGCCCAGCAGGCCCGCCGCCAGGCCAAGGAGGCCCAGGAACAGGCGCGCGCCCAGGCGCAGGAGGAGCTCCAGCGCATGGCGCGGCGGGTCCAGGAGCAGGTGCAGGACCACTTCGCACGCGGCGACTGGCCGACGGGCGTCCGGGAGGGCCTGACCGAACTGGCCAAGGAGTTCGGCGAGTTCGGAAAGGACTTCGGCAAGGGGTTCGGGAAGGACTTCGGCTTCGGCCGCACGGGCGCGGCGGAAGGACCGGAGTACACGACGACCTCCGAGGACTTCCCCGCCGCCTACGAACCCTCCTGGACCCACGAGGACGTCCCGGGCGACCCGGCCCGGGCTCTCGATCGGCTGCTGGACCGCTTCCGCGACGACATCCGCGACGCGGCCCGCGACCACGGTGTGACGGAGGAGCAACTCCGTGAGGCCCGGCGCCACCTGTCGACGGCGGCGGCCCACATAGGCGCCACGCTGCGGGCCCGCAACAGCTGACGCCGACACCGCCCGGGCCCGGTGCCACGGCCTGGCCCGGGCGGGCTCAGCCGGCCTTCGCCTCTCCCCCGCCCCACAGCACCCGTTCCACCGCCGTGTATGTGACTCCGTGGTCGGCGAGCACCTCCGAGGGGACGCCGGGGCGGACGGTGAGGGCGAGGAGCAGATGCTCGTCACCGATGTGCCGGTCGCCGTGGGCGAGGGCGGTGCGCAGGGACCGGGTGAGCAGGTCCTTGGCGCCGCGGGTGAACGGACGCCGCCCCGTGCGGCGTACCCCGCCCCGTGGGCTCGCGGCCAGGGCGCCCTCCCCATGGGCCTCCTCGACCCGGGAGACGATCTCCGTGAGATCGATGCCGAGCCCGGCGAGCGCGTCCGCGTCGGCGCGGGAGAGGCCGCCGCGGCGGCGGGCCTCGGCGAGGTCCCGCGCGACCGCGTCGCGCCGCCCCGTCAGCCCCAGCGAGGCCAGGGCGAACGAGGCGCGGCTGCCCTCGCGGTCGAGGAGTGCGAGCAGCAGATGCGCCTCGTCGACGTGTTCCTCACCGGTGCGTTCGCAGTACTCGACGGCGCCGGTGACCACCGCGCGGGCGTCCTTGGTGAACCGCTCGAACATCACTGCCTCCCGTACTTCTTGTGCACGGCCTGCCTGCTGACTCCGAGCTCCGCGGCGATCTCCTGCCACGACCAGCCCTGGTTGCGCGCACTGCGCACCTGCACCGCCTCCAGCTGCTCCAGCAGCCTGCGCAGCGCGGCGACGGCCCGCAGCCCGACCCGCGGGTCACGGTCGCCCGCGCGCTCGGCGAGATCCGTTGCTTCGGTCATGATGTCAATGTAGGTTGACAGGCCGGGAGATGTCAACCCCGGTTGACATCACGGATGTGGAAACACGAACGGCGGGCCCGGAAGGTACCGGGCCCGCCGTGGGCGCAACGGGATTCGCGGCCCGCCATCGACGGGGACGCGAGGAAGCGTCAGTTCGCGGTCAGCACGATCTTGCCGAACTGGTCGCCCGACTCCAGGCGTTCGAAGCCCTCACGGGCGCGGTCGAGCGGAAGCACCTCGTCGATGACGGGGCGCACTCCGGTGGTGGCACAGAAGGAGAGCAGATCCTCCAGCTCGTCCTTCGAGCCCATGGTGGAGCCCACCACCTTCAGCTCCAGGAAGAAGATGCGCGTGAGTTCCGCGTGGGAGGGCCGGTCGCCGCTGGTGGCACCCGAGATGACGATCGTGCCGCCGGGCCGCAGCGACTTGACGGAGTGGGACCAGGTGGCGGCGCCGACGGTCTCGATCACGGCGTCCACCCGCTGCGGCAGCCGCGCCCCGGACTCCAGGGCCTCCACCGCGCCCAGCTCCAGCGCCCGCTTGCGCTTGGCCTCGTCCCGGCTGGTGGCGAAGACCCGCAGCCCGGCCGCCTTGCCGAGCACGATCGCGGCCGTCGCGACACCGCCGCCCGCGCCCTGGACGAGGACCGAGTCCCCGGGGCGTACACCGGCGTTGGTGAAGAGCATGCGGTAGGCCGTCAGCCAGGCGGTCGGGAGGCAGGCTGCCTCCTCGAAGGAGAGCTGCTTCGGCTTGGGCAGCAGGTTCCAGGTGGGGACGGAGACCTGCTCGGCGAAGGTGCCCTGGTAGCGCTCGGTGAGGATCGATCGGGGTTCACCGGGGCCCACGCCGTGACCGGTCTGGCCGATGACGGAGTGCAGCACGACCTCGTTGCCGTCCTCGTCGACACCCGCCGCGTCACAGCCGAGGATCATCGGGAGCTTGTCCTCGGAGAGACCGACACCCCTGAGGGACCAGAGGTCGTGGTGGTTCAGGGAGGCGGCCCTGACGTTCACGGTCGTCCAGCCGGACCTGGACTCGGGGGCCGGGCGCTCCCCCAACTCAAGGCCGGAGAGCGGGTGGTCGCGGTCGATGCGGGCGGCGTAGGCAGCGAACATGACCTTGACGATAGGGCCGACGGTGGGCGTACGGAACCAGGACCGGCTGTGACGCGTGTCCCGCCGGGAGGCGTACGCCTTCTCCGGACCGCCGCGCCTCGCGGCTCGCGACCGAGGTCTACAGGACGAAACGCGAACCGCAGAGCGCGGGCGGGCGGGTCGCACGACCCCGCCCGCCCGACGCGACGTCAGCGTCGTGCGACACCCTCGGCCCGCGCGGCGGCGGCCACGGCCGCCGTCACCGCCGGGGCCACCCGCTCGTCGAAGGGCGACGGGATCACGTAGTCGGCCGCCAGGTCGTCACCGACGACCGACGCCAGCGCCTCAGCCGCCGCGATCTTCATGCCCTCGGTGATCCGGGACGCCCGCACCTGCAGCGCGCCGGCGAAGATGCCGGGGAACGCCAGCACGTTGTTGATCTGGTTCGGGAAGTCGGACCGCCCGGTCGCCACCACGGCCGCGTACTTGTGCGCGACGTCCGGGTGGATCTCCGGGTTGGGGTTGGCCATGGCGAAGACGAAGGCGTCCTCAGCCATCGAGGCGACGGCCTTCTCGGGCACCGTGCCGCCGGAGACACCGATGAAGACGTCGGCGCCCTCCAGGGCGTGCTCCAGCGACCCCGTGAGGGCCGCCTTGTTCGTGAACCCGGCGAGTTCCCGCTTGACCGGCGTCAGGTCGTCCCGGTCGGCCGACACCACGCCCTTGCGGTCCGCGACCGCCACATCGCCGATGCCCGCCTCGACCAGCATCTTGGCGATGGCGACACCCGCCGCTCCGGCGCCCGAGATGACGGCCCGCAGATCGCCGAGCCCCCTGCCGGTCAGCCGCGCGGCGTTGCGCAGGGCCGCCAGCGTCACCACGGCCGTGCCGTGCTGGTCGTCGTGGAAGACCGGGATGTCCACCCGCTCCTGGAGCCGGCGCTCGATCTCGAAGCACCGCGGCGCCGAGATGTCCTCCAGGTTCACGCCCCCGAAGGAGGGCGCGAGCCGGGCCACGGTCTCGACGATCTCGTCCACGTCCGTGCAGTCCAGGGCGATCGGGACCGCGTCCACCCCGCCGAACTGCTTGAACAGGATCGCCTTGCCCTCCATGACCGGGAGGGAGGCCTCGGGACCGATGTCACCGAGTCCGAGCACGGCCGTGCCGTCCGTCACCACGGCGACGACGGAGGACTTCCATGTGTAGTCGTGGACCAGCTCCGGCCGCTCCGCGATGGCGGTGCACACCCGGGCGACCCCGGGCGTGTACGCAAGGGACAGGTCGTCCTTGTCGCGGATTGGCACGGTGGCCTGCACGGCCATCTTGCCACCGCGGTGCAGCGCGAACGCCGGATCGAAGGAATCGTGGGGTTCGCCCCCACCGTCCTGATCCGCGCCGTTGTCGCTGCGAGGATTGACGATCTCCGCTGCCACTGTGTCGTACCCCTTAGGTATGCATGGTTTGAGGGTGACCACTCCTGGTGAGGGGTGGGCGGGCACCGCGTGCGACCCAGTTGAGTGATGCGTACGGGTACACACGCGACGGGCGCGCCGCACACGCGCCCTGAGCCCCTGATGAGGGGTGTAATGCACCTTCTTACCGGACGGATGGTGTCCCGGACGAGTCCATAAAGCTAAGGTCACACGCCGGTGAGATGACTCATGGCTGGAAATATGGACAAGTCTCCGGCATGTCTCCTCAGGCCCCAGGCTGCACCGCCGCGGTCGCGCGCATCGTGCGAACTGCCGAAGATCTTCCGCTCGGAAGGATCGATTCCCGCAAAAGCCCGGCCCTGATCCACACTCCGAGCGCGGTTCGGGGGTCGCCCGTTATGCGATTTTGACATGGCGACGCCCCTGAATATGAGCGGCCCAATGGCAAGATGCCTCAACCACACGAGGTCGCGACACCCAACGGTGTGTGCTCTCGTCGACCATCGGCATCACTCGTCCCGCCGGAGGAACCCACCATGACCGCAAGCTCCACCCGTCGTGCGACCGCCATGCGCTCCCGGATAGCCGCGGTCGGCGCCGTCGCGGTCGCCGGCACCCTCGTGCTCACCGGCTGCGGTGACCAGACGAAGAACAACGACAGCAACCCCACGGGCAGCACGTCCGTGGCGTCCGCCCCGCTGGCCGGCAAGCTCCCGGCGTCGATCCGTCAGGCGGGCGTCGTCAAGGTCGGCTCGGACATCGCCTACGCGCCGGTGGAGTTCAAGGACGCCTCCGGCAAGACGGCGGGCCTGGACCCCGACCTCGCCGACGCCATGGGCAAGCAGCTCGGCGTGAAGTTCGAGTTCGAGAACGGCACGTTCGACGCTCTGCTCACCGGTATCCGCTCCAAGCGCTATGACATCGCGATGTCCGCGATGACCGACAACAAGAGCCGCCAGGACGGTGTCGACCCCGACACCGGCAAGAAGGTCGGCGAGGGCGTCGACTTCGTCGACTACCTGACCGCGGGTGTCTCGATCTACACGCGCAAGGGCGACACCGGCTCCATCGCCACCTGGTCGGACCTGTGCGGCAAGAAGCTCGCCGTGGAGCGCGGCACCGTGTCGGAGGACCTCGCCAAGACCGAGACCAAGAAGTGCACGGGTGGCAAGAAGATCACCATCGAGGCCTTCGACGACGACCAGCAGGCCCAGACCCGGCTGCGTTCCGGCGGTGCCGACGCCGCGTCCTCCGACTTCCCGGTGGCCGCGTACGCGGTGAAGACCTCGGGCGGCGGCAAGGACTTCCAGCTCGTCGGCGACCAGGTCGAGGCCGCCCCGTACGGCATCGCGGTCTCCAAGGAGAACACCCAGCTGCGGGACGCCCTTCAGGCCGCGGTGAACGCGCTCATCAAGAGCGGCGAGTACCAGAAGATCCTCACGAAGTGGGGTGCCGAGGACGGTGCCTCGAAGGAATCCGTCATCAACGGCGGCAAGTGACCGCGGCTCCGCGGCCACTGAAAGGCAAGACCCGTGACTGTTGACGTCGACAAGACGGCGGACCCCCAGGACACCCCCTCGGCCGGCGCGGAGGCCATCAAGGCCGTTCCGGTCAGGCACTACGGGCGGTACGTCTCCGCTCTCATCGCGATCGCGCTCCTCGTCGCGATCATCTACGCGTTCGGCCAGGGCAAGATCAACTGGCACGCCGTACCGGACTACTTCTTCGACCACCGCATCCTGACGGGTGTGGGCAAGACCCTCATGCTGACGGTCCTGTCCATGCTGATCGGCATCGTCGGCGGCATCGTGCTCGCGGTGATGCGGCTGTCGAAGAACCCGGTGACCTCGTCCGTCGCCTGGTTCTACATCTGGTTCTTCCGCGGGACCCCGGTCCTGGTCCAGCTCTTCCTCTGGTTCAACCTGGGCCTGGTCTTCGAGTACATCAACCTCATGCCGTTCTACAAGGACTACTGGTCGAACTTCATGACGCCGCTGCTGACGGCGCTGCTCGGCCTGGGTCTGAACGAGGCGGCGTACATGGCCGAGATCTGCCGGGCCGGCCTGCTCGCCGTGGACGAGGGGCAGACGGAGGCGGCGCACGCGCTGGGCATGAGCCACAGCAGGACACTGCGCCGGATCATCATTCCGCAGGCGATGCGGGTGATCGTGCCGCCGACCGGCAATGAAGTGATCAACATGCTGAAGACGACCTCGCTCGTGGCGGCCGTCCAGTTCCCCGAACTCTTCCGCTACGCCCAGGACATCGGCCAGACCTCGGGCGCCCCGGTGGAGATGTACTTCCTCGCCGCGGCCTGGTACCTGATCATGACGTCGGTGCTCAGCGTGGGGCAGTACTACATCGAGCGGTACTACGCGCGCGGCTCCAGCCGTCAGCTGCCGCCGACCCCGTGGCAGAAGGTCAAAGCCAACATGTTCTCCATCGGCCGTCCGAAGGGAGCCGTGGCATGACCGAGAACCTCACGAAGAACGACGCTCCCGTGAAGGACACGGCAGTCCCCATGGTCAAGGCCGAGGGTGTCCACAAGTCCTTCGGGGCGGTGGAGGTCCTCAAGGGCATCGACCTGGAGGTGCGGTCCGGCGAGGTGTTCTGCCTCATCGGACCCTCCGGTTCCGGCAAGTCGACGTTCCTGCGGTGCATCAACCACCTGGAGAAGATCAACGCGGGCCGGCTGTACGTGGACGGCGAGCTGGTCGGCTACCGGCAGCAGGGCGACAGGCTGTACGAGCTGCGCGACCGCGAGGTCGCGATGAAGCGCCGGGACATCGGCATGGTCTTCCAGCGCTTCAACCTGTTCCCGCACATGACCGCCCTGGAGAACGTCATCGAGGCGCCGGTCCAGGTCAAGGGCGTGAGCAAGGCCGAGGCCAGGGAGAGCGCGATGCAGCTGCTGGAGCGCGTCGGGCTCGCGGACCGGGCGGGGCACTACCCCTCGCAGCTCTCCGGCGGCCAGCAGCAGCGTGTGGCCATCGCGCGTGCCCTCGCGATGGACCCGAAGCTGATGCTGTTCGACGAGCCGACCTCGGCTCTCGACCCGGAGCTGGTCGGCGACGTCCTCGACGTGATGCGCGACCTCGCCGAGTCCGGCATGACGATGGTCGTCGTCACCCACGAGATGGGCTTCGCCCGCGAGGTGGGCGACTCGCTCGTCTTCATGGACGGCGGCGTGGTGGTCGAGTCGGGCAACCCGCGGGATGTTCTGACGAACCCCCAGCACGAGCGGACGCAGTCGTTCCTGTCCAAGGTGCTCTAGCGGTACGGGCGTTGCGACGGTACGTCGCGAAGGGGCGGTGCGGATCTCCCGTACCGCCCCTTCCGCGTACGCGCTACTTGAGCGCGAGCAGCAGCGTGTCCGACGGCGAGCACCACACCGGGCGGGCCTCGGCGAAGCCCTTCTCGCGCAGCACACGCGCGTGCCATGCGGCGGAGGGCGTCTCGCCGTCGGCGTGCTCGCCGTAGATCTCGAAGCGGCGGGTGGTCGGCGCGGCGAGCACCGGGTCCTTCGCCGCGAGCTCCCACCAGTCGGCCCAGTCGAGGGCGCCGTCGCGCAGGGCACGCTCCCCGCGCTCGCGCCGGTGCGCCCGCTCGGCCGCGTTGATCCGGGGCGTGGTGTCGTCGATCATGTGGTCGGCGTTCATGAAGACGCCGCCGGGGCGGACGAGTTCCGCGATCCGGCCGTAGAGGGCCTGGAGGGGGTCGGTCCGCAGCCAGTGGAGGGCCGTGGCGGTGAGGACCGCGTCGTACGTGTCGTGCGGCAGACGCGCCGGCCAGTCGGGGTCCTTGAGGTCGGCCTCGACGAGGGTGACCCGGTCGTCATCCCGGAACGTGCCGCGGGCGATGGTCAGCAGCGCGGGGTCGAGGTCCACGCCGGTGCTGGTGGCCGCGGGGAAGCGGGCGAGCAGCCGGGCGGTGATGCTTCCGGTGCCGCAGGCGAGATCCAGGACGCGGGGCGTGTCGCCCACGAACACCTCGACCATGTCGAGCATGATCCGGAAGCGGTCCTCGCGATCGGGCATGTACCACTCCTGCTGGCGGTCCCAGCTCTCCTGCCAGGCGCCCCAGTCGGTCCCCGCCGTGATGTCCGTGTCCGCCATCGCGAGCCTCCGTCGTCCCCGTCACGTAATACCCTTGATGCACGATCGTCTGTTACCCGACCTCGTCGACGACCATAGAGCGCCACGGTAAGGACTACAAGTGGAACTGGCCTATTACTCGGATTTCGCCGTACGCCTCGTGAACAGCGAGGAGCCGGTCCGGGGCAAGGACTCGCTCACCTCGGTGGAGGCCGTGCGCGACCTCTTCGGCGTCAACCAGTCCGCGGCCCGCCGCGCCACCGACGCCGATGTGACCCGTTTCCGCTCGGTCCGGGCCCGGCTGCGCGCGGTCTTCGAGGCGGCGGACCAGGGCGACGAGACACTCGCGGTTGACCTGCTGAACTCCCTGCTCCTGGAGTTCCCGGTGAGCCCGCAGATCTCCGGGCACGACCACCGGGACGAGGACGGCCGCCCGCTGTGGCACATGCACCTCGCGGACCACCCGTCGAACGCGACCGCGGGCTTCGCGGCGATCGCGGCGATGGGTCTCGCCTTCCATCTCACCGAGTACGGCGTGGACCGCCTGGGCCTGTGCGAGGCGGCGCCGTGCCGTAACGCCTACCTCGACACCTCGACCAACCGCTCCCGGCGGTACTGCTCGGACCGCTGCGCCACCCGCGCGAACGTGGCCGCCTACCGCGCCCGCAAGCGCCTGGAGGCCGACCGGTCGCCCAGCACGGGCCGGGCCGCCGTGAGCGCCCAGCGCGCCACCGTGAGCGGCGAGCGCTGACCCTCCTTGAGCGGCCGGTAGCGCAGCCACACCCTCCCGAGGACCAGATCCTCGGGAACGGTGCCGTAGTCGGTGCTGTCCCCGCCGGCGTACGAATTGTCGCCGAGCACCCACCAGCCGCCCTCGCGCCGTTCCACGGCGCGCTTGACGACCAGCAGGTCCTGCTGGAAGGGATGCCGCAGGACGATCACGTCACCCGGGCGTACCCGCGCCCCGTACCGGACCAGCAGCTGGTCCCCGTGGTGCAGCGTCGGCACCATGGACGGTCCCCTCACCTCCGCCACCCCGAACGGCAGCAGGGCCCTCGTGCGCTCGATCTCCTGCGACAGCTCCGGCATCACCGGCACCTCCCCGGTCCGATCCTCCACCAGTCCCAGTTTCACCCTGGACTTTTGTCGTAAGCCCATGGGGGCACTCGCGAAAACCCGTCCCCTACGGAGTAATGTCCCACCTGAGAAGACGATCACGAGGAAGGACAGCTTCATGCTCTCCCGCCTGTTTGCCCCCAAGGTCAAGGTCAGCGCCCACTGCGACCTGCCCTGTGGCGTCTATGACCCGGCCCAGGCCCGCATCGAGGCGGAGTCGGTGAAGGCCGTGCAGGAGAAGATGGCCGCAAACGACGACCCGCACTTCCAGGCTCGCGCCATTGTCATCAAGGAGCAGCGCGCCGAGCTCGCCAAGCACCACGTCTCGGTGCTGTGGAGCGACTACTTCAAGGCCCCGCACTTCGAGAAGTACCCGGAGCTGCACCAGCTGGTCAACGACACCCTGAAGGCCCTCTCGGCCGCCAAGGCGTCGACGGACCCGGCGACGGGCCAGAAGGCTCTGGACTACATCGCCCAGATCGACAAGATCTTCTGGGAGACCAAGAAGGCCTGATCTTCGATCATGTCCTTTGACCTGCGATTCCCTTGGTTGCAGTGTCTCCGAGTCCGCACCCGGTCCGCAGGCCGCCGAGAACGGCGTCCATGACGGTCCGGGTGCGGTCTTGTCTCCCGGGCACAGACGGGCCCGAGGCACACCGTCGGCACAGCTGATCGACGCCGGATGCCCTCGCCACGACACGTGGCGAGGGCATCTGTTCTTCTGCCGAGCAGTGCGCGACGGGCTGCTTCGGTTCCCCTCGAAGCAGGTGCTCGAGGAGAGGGGCGTCAGAGGCCGTCGACGAAAGTGACCGTCTCGTCGAGCGGGGCCCGGCCTATGCGAGCGTCACCGGCCGAGACGTCTTCGAATCCGATCGACATGCCGCAGAAGAGAATGAGTCCCTCCGGGGGTGAGAGGACCTCCCCGACGGTCTTGTGGAACTTCGCCCAGGCCATCTGCGGACAGCTGTGCAGCCCTTCGGCGCGCAGCAGAAGCATGACGGTCTGCAGATACATGCCGACGTCGGACCACTGGGGCCGGCCCAGGTCACGGTCGATGTAGCAGAACAGGGCGGCGGGCGCGCCGAAACAGTCCCAGTTCGCGGAAGCGGCCCTCTGCCGGGCCTCCAGGTCCTCGCGCGGGATACCGAGTGCGCCGTAGCGCTGCTGCCCGAAGGCGGACCGGCGCTCGCGGTAGGGGGACTTCAGCGCGGGCGGGTACTGCTCGTACTCCGGCTCGTCCCAGGAGTCACCGGAGGCCAGGCGCTCACCGGCGCGCTTCTTGATCTCGGCCAGTGGGGCGCCGGTCACCACGTACGCGCGCCACGGCTGGATGTTCGATGCGGACGGCGCCCAGGCCGCGGCGGACAGAACACGCTCCAGCGTCTCCCTCGGAACAGGACGGTCGGTGAACCCGCGCACCGCTCGTCGGCTCGTGACCGCCTCGTAGACGTCCATGATCGCCTGCCTCCATCCACTCGACCTGTGCGTCTTCGCCGTACACACCTGCAACGGTATCATTCGATACCGTATTATCTGAAACGATCTCAGCTGCCGAACCCCCAGCCCCTGGCTCCCCGCCTCGGGCACCGCACCTTGGAGAGAGCCCATGGCCACGCTGCTGCACATCGACTCGTCCGTCTTCCCCGGCGAGGCGTCCTCGTCCCGTTCGGTCACGGCCGCCTTCCGCAGGACGTGGGAGGAGCAGCACCCGGCGGGCACGGTGATCTACCGCGACCTCGCCGCCGACCCCGTTCCGCACATCACCGCCGACGCCTGGTCCGCCGGATACGCCGCCCCGTCCGAGCACACCCCGGAGCAGTCCGCCGCGTTCGCCGCACGTGTGAAGCTCATCGAGGAACTGGAGCAGGCGGACGCCGTCCTGATCGGCGCCCCCATGTACAACTTCTCGATCCCCTCGACCCTCAAGTCGTGGCTGGACAGCGTGCTCCTGCTCGGCCGCACCGCGGGCGAGACCCCCTCCGCCCAGGGCACCCCGGTCGTCGTCGTCGCCAGCCGCGGCGGCTCCTATGCCCCGGGCACCCCGCGCGAGGGCTACGAGTTCGTACAGAACTACCTGGAGGCCGTCCTCCAGGGCACCCTGGGCCTGGACCTCGACTTCATCGTCCCGGAACTCACCATGGCTCCCCGCAGCGCGGCCATGGCAGAGCTGGTCCCCCTCTACGAGGCTTCCCGCAAGCGCGCCTTCGAGGACGCGACCGCCAAGGCCAAGTCACTCACGGCACGCCTCGCCGCGTAACCGCCAGGCAGCAGCAGCCGTGTGACGCCTCGCCGCAGGACGTCACACGGCGTCCTGACGACCGAAACCCCCGGCGCCGAGCGCGCCGGGGGTTCGCCATGTCAGCGGGACACGCGTCGACGTGACGGAGCGCGTTCATCCCTCGTCACGGAGCGCGTTCATCCCTCATCCCCTGCCGGATAGGTGAACCGGGTCAGCAGATCCCTCAGCCGCTCGGACTCGCCGGGCCCCAGTTCGGCGACCAGACGCTCAGCCAGCGGCTCCGCCGCCACATGTGCCGCATCGAAGAGCTCGACACCCTGAGGGGTGATCTCCACCGCCCGCACCCGCCGGTCCCCCGGAACGGCTTTGCGTACGGCCAGCCCCATGCGCTCCAGGTCGTCGACGACCCGCATGATTCCGGCCTTGTCCGATCCCGTCGCCGCCACCAGGTCCCGCTGCACCGTGGGCCCGTGGTTGACCAGGACGATCAGCACGGCGAAGTGCCGCAACTCGACACCGAGGGGCCGAAGGGCCTCCCCCATGACAGCGGCCGCGTGCCAGTGCGCCCGGCGCAGCAGCAACCCGAGAGCGAAGGGCGATTCGTCCCCGGGGCGGTCGGTCGCGCGCGAGGCGGGGGGCTGGTGAGAAGGGTCAGCGGCCATAGGGACACATTAACAGTCATACACTCATTCGATACGGTATCGATTGAAACCAACTGCCACCCCCAACTGGCTGCCCACCGGGGGATCGCCTGCCGTGGTCGCCGTCGGCGCGCTCGTCGCCCGCCGGCGGCCTCACCTCCCCTGGGCCGTCGTGGATGCTGTTCGTGCCCTTCGCGCTCACCTCCCTCGCGCTGACCGGCTGCGCGGCGTTACGGGCGCGCGTGTCGGAAGCAGGCCTGGAGCAGCAGGACCACGGTGATGAACAGGGCCACGCCCACCGTCGACCAGTTGTCGCGATCCCGGTCGTCATGCTGCTGCTGTTCGTCTACGTCTTCGGCAACGCCCTCGGCGCCGGGGTCGCCCCCGGTGCCCACGGCCACTACGTCGACTACGTGGCGCCCGGCATCATCCTCATGGCCACCACCTACGGCTCGGTCTCGGTGGCGGTGTCCGTCTGCTCCGACATGACCGAAGGCATCATCAACCGCTTCCGCACCCTGTCGATCTCCCGCGCGGCCGTGCTGAACGGCCATGTCCTCGGCGGTGTCGTCCAGACCCTGCTGAGCGTCGTCCTCGTGGTCGGCGCCGCCCTGCTCATCGGGTTCCGCCCCGACGCCACGCCCCTGGAGTGGCTCGCCACGGCCGGACTGCTGACTCTGGTCATCGTGGCCCTGACCACGGTGGCGGCCGGGATGGGCCTGCGGGCCAAGACGGTGGAGGCGGCCAGCAACGCCCCCTTCCCGCTGACCTTCCTGCCCTTCCTCGGCAGTGCCATCGTCCCCACGGACTCCATGCCGACGGCCGTGCGCTGGTTCGCCGAGTACCAGCCCTTCACCCCGGTCACCGAGACCCTGCGGGGCCTGTTGACGGGCACGGCGATCGGGAACAGCGGGGTCGTCGCGGTGGCCTGGTGCGTCGGGCTCACCGCCGTCGGCCACCTCAGGGCGCGGTCCGCCTATGACAAGGCGTGAGCGGGGCGGGGCCCGCCGTCACCGGCGCACCTCGCAGGCGTCGAGCAACTCCAGTGCCACCAGCCGCAGTTCCTCCCGGCCCAGGGCGGCGTACCGGGACACCGCGTCCTCGTACGCCGCCCGGTCGGCGCGCTCCGCCGCCGCCCGGTCGTGCGTGGAGGACATCGTCGGCTGGAAGTTGCGCAGCGGGCGGCAGCGTTCGGCGAGGGCGATCAGCCGGGCCGCGTCAGCCGGCGCGCCCTCGGCCGGCTCCACCTGGGCGAGCGCGAGCAGCAGGACACCGCAGAGGGAGAGATGCGCCGCGTACGCGGGCCGGTCGACGACGGGTCCGGACAGCAGCACCCGTAGCCTGGACGGGAGTTCGCGGACGAGATCCGCCACCTTGTCGAGGCGTCCGTGCCGGGCGTGGGCGATCACCGCGACGCCCTGGGTCTCCAGCGTCCAGGCCTCAAGGCCGGGCGGGTCGGTGTGGAAGAGCGGCCCCTCGGGCAGCGGGGACGGGTCGGCGGCCCGGCGCCACATCCGCAGCCCGGCCTCGGTCTCGCCCCGGGCGAGCAGGATCTCGGCACGCACCCCGCGCTGAAAGGTGAGCAGGCCGTATGAGTCGTCGTCCGTGTCGTGGGCCGACGACAACTCCAGCCAGTACTGGGCCTCGTCCACATCTCCGAGCAGCAGGGCCGCCATGACGAGCCCCCAGCGGATCCCGATCTCCTCGGGTCCGGGCCCGAGCAGCCGCTCCTGGAGGTGGAGCGCGACCCGCAGATGGTGCCGGGCCCGCTCACCCTGCTCGGTCTTCAGACTGAGTTCGCTGATCCGGGAGTGGGCGAGCAGCAGCGCGGCGGGACGGTTCACCCCCGTCAGGACGTCGAGCATGCGGTCGGCGGCGGCGAGGGCACCCTCGATGTCGCCCTGGGTCTCCCGTGCGTAGCCGGTGACGGCCGCGGCGACGGCGGCTGCCAGCGGCTCGGTGCGCGGTGGGGGCGGGGCGTCCGCGGCGAACACCGCGGGCACGCCGGCGAGGACGGACGCCAGGGCGCGGGGCAGGGTGTCCGGCACGGCGGGCGGCAGCCGGCGCAGCGCGACCACGAACCGCAGGGCGCTGACGCCCATGCCCTGAAGCAGGAGGTTGTCGCAGGCGAACAGGGCGGCGGCGGTCCGGGTGGCCTCCACGAGCGGGGGCTCGGGACGGAAGTGGCCGACGAGATGGCCGCTCTCCTGGATCAGCGCGGCCATCCGGGTGTAGCGAGGCTCGATGTTCCACAGTCCGGCAAGAACGGCGGTGCACGCCACGGCCGTCGGCGCGTCGTCGCGGGAGAGGGCGAGACGCAGGGCGTGCAGCAGATTGTCCTGTTCGGCGCGGACGGGCTCCAGGTCGACGAAGGAGTCGGCCTCCAGTGCGGTGGCGTGGTGGACGAGTCCGAACTCCCGTGCCCACGCCAGGAAACGTCCGGTGACCCGGTCCGTCTCGCCGGCCTCCTCGCGGCGGGCGGTGCTGAACTCGCGCACGGTCTCCAGCATGCGGAAGCGCGCCCCGCAGGGGGTGTCCGCGACCTTCAGCAGCGACTGGCCGACGAGGTCCTCCAGCACCTCGCTGTCGCCCACGACGGCCTCCGCCGCGTCAGCGGTGAAGCCGTCGGGGAAGACGGACAGGGCACGCAGGGCCCGCTTCCCGGTCTCGTCGAGGAGGTGCCAGCTCCAGTCGACGACGGCGAGCAGGGTGCGGTGTCTCTCCGGCGCGTCACGGGCACCGCCGCGCAGCAGGGCGAAGCGGTCGCTGAGGCGGCGGGTGATCTCGGTGACGGACATGACGCGGACGCGGGCCGCGGCCAGTTCGGCGGCGAGGGGCAGACCGTCGAGGCGGCGGCACAGCTCCTCGACGGGGCCCGGGGGCAGTTCGACACCGGGCCGGGCGGCGCGGGCCCGCTGCCCGAACAGCTCGACCGTGGTCCGCAGGCTCAGCTCCGGCAGCGGATAGACCGATTCGGAGCTGAGGCCGAGCGGTGCGCGGCTGGTGGTGAGCACCCGCAGATCACGGGTGCGGGAGATCAGGGCGCGGACGAGGTCGGCCACCCCGCGCACCACCTGCTCGCAGTTGTCGAGGACGAGCAGGGCGGGTCCGGGGCCGAGCGCGCCCGCGATGCCGGTGAGCAGGTCCGGGTGGAGGGCCTCGCCGACGCCGAGAGCGGCAGCGACCTCGGCGGTCACGTCGTCGTCCCCGGTCACCCCGGCGAGCGGGACGAAGTGGACGGCCTTCTGCTCGGCCTCACGGCCGGCCATGTGCGCGAGGCGGGTCTTGCCGAGGCCGCCCACGCCGACGATCGACACGACCCGCGAGGTGCGCAGCAGCCCGGCCACGGCCGTGAGGTCGTCGGCGCGGCCGAGCAGCGGGTTCGGTTCGTACGGGATGCCCCGGCGGACGGTGGGTGCCTCGTCGCGCAGCAGTTCCTGGTGGACGGCGCGCAGGGCGGGTCCCGGGTCGCTGCCGAGGTCGTCGCGCAGGGCGCGGCGGTAGGTGTCGTAGCGGGTCAGGGCGGCGGCCGGGCCGCTGACCGCCGCCTCGCAGCGCAGAAGTTCGGCGAGGACCTCCTCGTCCCGGGGATGGTCCGCGGCCAGCGCGCTGAGCGGTTCGAGGGCCTCGGCGGACCGGCCGAGCCGGGACAGGGCGAGTGCGCGGGCGCGTACGAGGGCGGTGTACGTCGCCACGCGCGCCGCCCGGAGTGCGGCGACCGGGTCGTCCGGGACGTCGTCGCCCGGCGGGCCGTCCCAGTGGGCGAGCCCGGCCTCGGCGTGTGCGAGGGCGGCGCCGTGGTCGGCGTCGCGGGCGGCGCGGGCGGCACGGGTGGCCGCGAGCAGAACGGCGGAGGTGTCGACGGCCTCGGCGTCGAGGGTGAGCCGGTAGCCGCTCGGGGTCACCACGATGGCGTCGGCGCCGATCCGGGTACGGGCCCGGGAGACGAGCACCTGGAGCGCCTTGGCGGGGTGCTCGGGCTGCTCGTCGGGCCACAGCCCGTCCACGAGCCGGGCCGCGCTGCACCCGGCGCGCGGTTCGTCGGCGAGCAGGGCGAGCAGTCCGCGCAACCGGGGCCCGCTGACCTCCCGGCCACGGTGGGCCACCCGCGTGAGGAAGGTCAGCTCCGTGGTCACCCGAGTAGGTTAGAGCGTGGCGGACGGATCTTGCCCGGGCCGTTCGCGCTCGGGACCGGCCGCCGGTTGCCGGTCGGGGCGGGTCCGCTGTCGGTGGTCCGTGCGATGCTGAACGACGTGGACGTGGACGACCTGATCCGGTTGCGACGGGCCCGGGACCGGATGGACCGCGAGTACGCGGAGCCGCTGGACGTGCCCGCGCTGGCGCGCACCGCGCTGATGTCACCGGGGCACTTCCAGCGCAGTTTCCGCGCGGCGTACGGGGAGACTCCGTACGGCTATCTGATGACCCGCCGCATCGAGCGGGCCAAGGCGCTGCTGCGGCGCGGCGATCTGACCGTGACGGAGGTCTGCCTCGCCGTGGGGTGCACCTCCCTCGGATCGTTCAGCTCCCGTTTCACGGAACTGGTGGGCGAGACCCCGAGCGCGTACCGGGCCCGGTCGCACGAGCAGGGGGCGGCGATACCGCCGTGCGTGGCGAAGAGCCTGACGCGACCGCGCCGGGGCCGCCCCGAGGACACCCGGACCGATCCGCGCACACAGCTCTAGCGAGAGCTCCCGCGAGGGCGAAAGAGCGGACGGGAATCCGCTGACCGGCCTAGGGGTGTCTGACAATTCGCGCCGGATCAGCGCGCGGCGTCTGGTGCGGTTCATCGCACGGCGGAGGATCATCCGCGTACCGGACGTACTCGGGTGATCCGACAACGCGGCGAGGTGCGTGCCTGGGGGCACCTCCCAGCCGCCAGGCTGGGGGAGTCGCGCGCGGGAATTGTCCGACACCCCCTATGTATTGATCACGGGCGTTGTCGCCCGAAGGGCGGCGCTGCGGCGTCAGGTGCGTGGTATCCCTGCTCGAAGAGCTTGGGGGAGTGCCGGGCGGAAGCCCTCGTACTGGATCTACGTGGGGTTTCGCCCGGCGCGGCGGTGGGTGCACCGCCCGCGCGAGCGAAGCCGAGCGTGCATGGCGTCGCAGGGCAGGCGGGAGTTTGACGACAGGCCCTAGCTTTGTGGCATGGATGTCAAACTTTCCCAGTGCTTCATCGCCGTCGACGACCATGACAAGGCGCTCGCCTTCTACCGCGACGTCCTGGGCCTGGAGGTGCGCAACGACGTCGGTTTCGAGGGGATGCGCTGGGTGACGGTCGGCTCGCCGCTCCAGCCGGACGTGGAGATCGTCCTGGAGCCGCCGGCGGCGAACCCGGACTTCTCCCCCGCGGACCGCCAGGCCATGGCCGAGCTGCTCGCCAAGGGCGTCCTGCGCGGGGTCATCTTCTCCACCGAGGACTGCGACGCCCTCTTCTCCCGCGTCGAGGCGTCCGGTGCGGAGGTCCTCCAGGAGCCCATGGACCAGCCCTACGGCGTACGGGACTGCGCCTTCCGCGACCCTGCGGGCAATCTGCTGCGCTTCACGCAACGCCCGCGCTCCTGACCGGCCCGCCCGGAACTCAGCGGGCGGTCGCGGTCGACTCCAGGCAGACCACGATCACCGGCCGCTCGAAAGCCCCCTGGGTCGGACACGCCGTGCCCTGCGCCTCGCGGGACAGTCGAGGCGCAGGTGCGCGCTCCCAGCGGGCAGGGGGATCCGGCTCGTCCCGGTCCTGCAGCCACAGCGTGAGGGCCCCTCCCATCAGCACGAGCGCCGCCCACACCGCGCCCGCCCACCACCACACCCGGCGTGCTCCCCCCGTCGTGGTCACTCCCCCGCCGCCGGCCCGCGGTCCCAGACCTCCACGTCCACCACGGCGGACACCGGGATCGGCCCGTAGATGTGCGGGAACTCCTCGCCGCCGGGCTTGAGGGCCTCGTAGCGCACCGGAGCCGTCAGGCGCTCCGGATCGATGACGAGCAGGACCAGCTCGTCGGGCCCCTCGTACTCGCCGTACACCCAGCGCGCCACGCGGGGCACCTGGTGCCGCAGCGAACAGTGGATGAAGCCCTCCTCCTGGAGGGTGACGCCGCGCGTCGACATCTCGTACGAGCCGGTCGTGCGGGCCGCCTCCCACAGGGAGCGCTCGGTGAGGTGCAGCAGGGGTTCGGACATGCCGCCCACCCTAGGGCCCGGCTCCGACAGCGTCCCCGCTTCCCGGGTCACGGAGGCCGGGCACCGCGGATTCCGGCAGGGACCGGGGCGCCACACCGGGACGAAGACGCCAAGCGTCTTGTGGCGCCGTACGACGGTGGCGACGGGCTGTCCGCACCACGGACAGACCTGCTCCTCACGGCCCATGACCTCAGCGTAGGGCGGCCCCGGCGCCCGACGCCTCCGCTGACCCGGACCGGCCCCGGGAGCGCGGTCCGCGCGCGAAGGCCCCGCGCACCGTGGGAATGCGCGGGGCCCGCCCCGGGCGGAGCCACCGGGAGCCGTACGGGGTCAGGAGCCGCACGGGCCGGGACTCCGGGGTCTCGCGGTGTTCAGGTACTGCGCCGGGTCACGAACTCGGCCAGGGCCAGCAGGGGGCCCGCCGTCTCCGGGTCCGGCACCGCCCGGGACAGCTCCTGCATCGCCCGGCCCATCCGGTCGGCCGCCTGCACCTGCGCCCAGTCACGGCCGCCCGCCCGCTCGACGGCCAGCACCGTGCGCTCCAACTCCCCCTCCTCGTAGGGCCCCTCGTACAGCTCGGCCAGCTCGGTGGCCGCGGGACCGCCGGAGGCGAGCGCGGCCACCACGGGCAGGGACTTCTTGCGGGCCATGAGGTCCGCCCCGGCCGGCTTGCCGGTGCGACTCGGATCCCCCCAGATGCCGATCACGTCGTCGATGAGCTGGAAGGCGAGCCCGGCCTCGCGGCCGAACGCGTCCAGCGCCTCGACATCCGCGTCGTCGGCCCCCGCGTACAGCGCCCCGAGTGCGCAGGCACAGCCCAGCAGCGCGCCCGTCTTGGCCTCGGCCATGGTGAGCACCTCCTCGAGGGTGACCTCGTGGGGGCCGCGCCGCTCCATGGCCGTGTCCGCCTGCTGCCCGGCGCACAGTTCGACGACACAGGCCGCGAGCCGGGCGGCGGCGGCCCCCGACGCCGGGTGCGGATCCTCGGCGAGCAGCCCCAGCGCCAGCGCCTGCAGGGCGTCCCCCGCGAGGATCGCGTCGGCGTCGCCGAACACGGTCCAGGCGGTGGGACGGTGTCTGCGAGTGGTGTCCCGGTCCATCACGTCGTCGTGCAACAGCGTGAAGTTGTGGACGAGTTCGACGGCCGCGGCGGCGCGGACGGCGGTCGACCGCCGTCCGCCGAGCGCCTGTGCCGCGGTCAGGACGAGCGCGGGCCGTATCGCCTTGCCCGCGTTGCCGGCGGCCGGTGTGCCGTCCGCGTGCTGCCAGCCGAAGTGGTAGAGCGCGATCCGCCGCATCGAGCCGGGCAGCGAGTCCACGGCCCGGCGCAGCTCCGGGTCGACCGAGGCGCGGGTGCGATCCAGGATCGCCACGGCCTCGTGCCCGTCGAACGGTTGCTCAGGGCCCGGGGGCGGAACGTGCCGCCCCGCCGGGACCGTCGCGCTCCGCCGCTTGCGCGTCGGGCCCTGTTTCGGCTCCGTCATGAACTCACCCATGGGACCGCCTCGAAGAGTCTGCGGACGGAGAGGCCTCCGCCACCGGGCGCGCACCCCGAGGGTGTACCCGGCCCGGCGCGCGGGAACACGGTCCGCCGCAGGCGCGCGGCGCCCGGGCCCCGGGGGCGCGCCCGGAGCCGGCGAGCGTCCAAGGCGTCACCTCCAGCGGCCGATCTCGACGTTCTCCAGGACGCCCAGCGCGTCGGGCACCAGGACGGCCGCCGAGTAGTAGGCCGTCACCAGATAGCTGATGATCGCCTGCTCGTTGATGCCCATGAAGCGCACCGAGAGGGACGGCTCGATCTCGTCCGGGATGCCGGACTGCCTCAGTCCGACGACCCCCTGCTCCTCCTCGCCGGTACGCATGGCGATGATCGAGGTCGTACGGGCCTCGGTGACCGGGATCTTGTTGCAGGGGAACATCGGGACACCGCGCCAGGTCGGGACGCGGTTGCCCCCGATGTCGATGGTCTCCGGGTTGAGTCCGCGCTTGTTGAGTTCCCGGCCGAAGGCGGCGATCGCCCGCGGGTGGGCGAGGAACAGCTTGGTGCCCCGCCGCCTGCTGAGCAGTTCGTCCATGTCGTCGGGGCTCGGCACCCCGTCGTGGGGCTGCAGCCGCTGGTCGTACTCGCAGTTGTGGAGGAGCCCGAAGTCCCGGTTGTTGATCAGCTCGTGCTCCTGGCGCTCCTTGAGCGCCTCGACCGTGAGCCGCAGCTGGTGCTCGGTCTGGTTCATCGGCTGGTTGTAGAGGTCGGCCACGCGCGTGTGAATGCGCAGGACGGTCTGCGCGATGCTCAGTTCGTACTCGCGGGGCGCGGCCTCGTAGTCGACGAACGTGTGCGGGATGTCCGGCTCACCGCTGTGGCCCGCGGCGAGGTCGATGGCCTTCTCGCCGTACTTGTTGGTCTCCTCCTCGGGAGCCGAGCGCTGCTCCTGAAGGTGGTCGCGCAGGGACTGGGCGCGGTCCGCGACCAGTTCGACCTCCCGCCGGGGCAGTGCGAGCACCGTGCAGGCGGTGACCGCACGGGCCGTGTACTCCCAGATGGCGTCCGGGTCCAGCAGCGCCTGGTCGCCGAAGTAGGCGCCGTCGGCAAGGACGCCGAGCACCGCGTCGGCCCCGTAGGGACCGGTGCCGATCTTCTCCACCTTGCCGTGCGCGAGCAGGAACACCTCGTCGGCCTGGCTGCCGAACTCGGCGAGCACGTCCCCGGGCGCGAACCTGCGCTGCTGGCACCGCTGGGCGAGTTCGCCGAGCACCTCCAGGTCCTCGTAGGCGCGCAGGGCCGGCAGTTCACCCAGCTCCGCCGGGATCACCGTGACCTGGTCACCGGTCTTCACGAACGTCACCCGGCCGTCGCCCACGGTGTAGGTCAGACGGCGGTTCACCCGGTATGTGCCGCCCTGCACACCCACCCACGGCAGCATACGCAGCAGCCAGCGTGAGCTGATCTCCTGCATCTGGGGTGCGGACTTGGTGGTGGTGGCCAGGTTCCGAGCGGCCGCAGTGCCCAGACTCTGCTGCGGCTTGTTCTGCTCCGCGCGGACCTCTTCGCCTACCGACATTGGTATTGCCCCTCCCGATCACGCATCGATCTGCGGGAAGAAGCCTCTCAGCACGGAGAGTGGCGCTGCCATTACCCAAACGAGCGGGAATGGATCAACGGCCGCCCGGGCACACTGAGGCGCTTCGCCGAGCAGCGGACAGGGTGGCTCCGACGCACCTCCCGACGGACCGGCCCGACGTGCCTTCCGACGGACCGGCCCGACGCACCTCCCGACGGACCGGCCCGACGCACCTCCCGACGGACCGGCTCAGGGAGCGGGGCCACGACCGGCTGCAGCGCCCCGGGCCGCCCGTCCGGGACACCGGCCGCCGCCCACGCCGTCGAGTGTCCGACAATGGCCGGGTGACCAGCCCCGACGTGCCCAGCGGAGGCCGGACGCCCGACGCGGCGGTGCCGCGTCTGCGTCCGCGCCTGCCGTCGCCGTTGCGGGAGGTCGCGGACGAGCGCTTCGCCCGCCACGGGGTCCGGCTGCTGCTCAAGCGGGACGATCTGATCCACCCGGAGCTGATCGGCAACAAGTGGCGCAAGCTCGCCCCGAACCTGCGTGCCGCGGCCGGCCGCACCCTGCTCACCTTCGGCGGCGCGTACTCCAACCACCTGCGGGCCACGGCCGCGGCGGGCCGGCTGCTCGGGCTGGACACCGTCGGCGTGGTCCGCGGCCAGGAGCTCGCCGACCGTCCGCTCAACCCGTCTCTCGCCCGGTGCGCGGCCGACGGGATGCGGCTGCACTTCGTCGACAGGTCGACCTACCGGCGGGTCGCGGAGCCACCGGTCCTGGCCGGCGTGCTGCGCGCGGCGGACGCCGAGGACGCGTATGTGGTGCCCGAGGGCGGCAGCAACTCCCTCGCCGTGCGCGGCTGCCATGCGCTCGGCGAGGAACTGCGCGGGCGGGCGGACGTCGCCGCCGTGGCCTGCGGCACGGGAGGCACGCTGGCGGGACTGGCCGCGGGGCTGGCCCCCGAGCAGCGGGCCCTCGGGGTCGCGGTGCTCAAGGGCGACTTCCTGGCCGGCGAGACGGCCGCCCTGCAGACCCTTGCCTTCGGCGGCCGCCGGGGCACCTGGTCCGTGGACACCCGCTTCCACTTCGGCGGCTACGCCCGCACGAGCGACGAACTCGAAGCCTTCGCCCGGGACTTCGAGTCGCGGCACGGCCTGCCGGTGGAACGTCTCTACGTCGCCAAGCTGCTGTACGCGCTGGTCGCCCTGACCGAGGAGGGCGCGTTCCCGCGGGGAACGACGCTGGCCGCGGTGATCACCGGAACCCCCTTCCCCCCTGCGTAGGCCCCCCGGCTCCCCTGTCGTCGGATCCGGGGGCGCGCCGCCCGGTCGTGGGTCAGGCGGATTCGCGATAGGCCGCCGCCTCCTCCAGGTCCAGGCGTCTGAGCAGGGTGCGGAGCATCTCGTCGTCGATGTAACGATGGTTGCGGAGCCGCACGAAGACCGCCCGCTCGGCGCCGATCATCTCCCGGGACAGCCGACTGTAGGTGTCGTCGGCCGTCTCGCCGGTCACCGGGTTCACCGAGCCGAGGCGCTCCCACACGGCGTTGCGCCGGCGCTCCAGGACCGCGCGGAGACGGTCGGCCAGCGGCGGCGGCAGCGCGTTGCCCTCGTCCTCCAGGAGTGCGTCGAGGTGATGCTCGGCGGCCCGCGACGCCTGCGCCTGGGCGTTCGCCTCGGCGAGGGTCTCCGCGCGGGGGTCGCGCCCCGGCAGTCTGAGCAGACGGATCAGCGGGGGCAGGGTCAGTCCCTGCACCACCAGGGTGCCGATCACCGTGGTGAAGGTCAGGAAAAGGATCAGGTTGCGGCCGGGGAAGGGACCGCCGCCGTGCACGGTCCGGGGGATCGAGAAGGCGATCGCGAGGGAGACCACGCCTCGCATCCCGGCCCAGCCGATGATGAACGGCGCCTTCCAGGTGGGGTTCTCCTCGCGCTCCCGGATCCGCGAGGACAGCACACGCGGCAGAAAGGTCGCCGGATACACCCACAGGTACCGCGAGAGGACGACCACGACGAGCACGGCCACCGCGTACCAGGCGGCATGCACACCCTCGTAGCGGCCGAGGCCCCGCAGCACGACCGGCAGCTGCAGCCCGATGAGCGCGAACACCGCGGACTCCAGGACGAACGCGACCATCTTCCACACCGCCTCCTCCTGGAGCCGGGTCGCGAAGTCGACCTGCCAGTTGTGGTAGCCGAGGTAGAGGGCGACGACGACCACGGCCAGCACCCCGGAGGCGTGCGCCCACTCCGCGGCCCCGTAGGCCACGAACGGGATCAGCAGCGACAGCGTGTTCTGGAGCAGCGCCTCCTTCAGATGCGTGCGCAGCCAGTGGATCGGCATCATCAGCAGCAGGCCGACCGCGACACCGCCGAGTGCCGCGAGGGCGAACTCGCGCACCCCGGACGCCCAGGTGGCGCCCTCCCCGACCGCCGCCGCGAGTGCCACCTTGTAGGCGGTGATCGCGGTCGCGTCGTTCACCAGGGACTCGCCCTGGAGGATGGTGGTGATCTGCGACGGCAGCCCCACCCGCCGGGCGACGGCGGTGGCCGCGACGGCGTCCGGGGGCGCGACCACCGCGCCCAGGACCAGCGCCGCCGTCAGCGGCAGATCCGGCACGATCAGATAGGCGGCCCAGCCCACCGCGAGTGTCGCGAAGAGCACATAGCCGACGGACAGCAGCGCCACCGGCCGCAGCTGCGCCCGCAGGTCCAGGTACGAGCTGTCCGCGGCGGCCGTGTACAGCAGCGGCGGCAGCACCAGCGGCAGGACGATGTCCGGGTCGAGCGTGTACTCCGGCACCCCGGGCACATAGGAGATGACGAGTCCCACCGCGACCAGCAGCAGAGGGGCGGGCACAGGGGTGCGGCGGGCGATCCCCGCCACGGCGGCACTGCCCGCGACCAGCAACAGCAGCGGCAATACGTTCATGTCTTGCGCCCGCCCCTCTATATTCGCGCTGCTTTCCGCAGAGCCGTCGTAACCTGGCAATCATGAAACAGTGCACGCACGCCGGCGCGCTGCCGCACCCCGAACCAAAGCCCCGGAGCGACACCTGCCTGGAGTGTCTCGCGGCCGGTACCGACCCGGTGCAACTGCGGCTGTGTCTGGAGTGCGGGCACGTGGGCTGCTGTGACTCCTCGCCCCTGCGGCATGCGACGGCGCATCACACGGAGACCGGCCACCCGGTGATGCGCACCTTCGAGCCGGGTGAGGACTGGCGTTGGTGCTTCGTCGACCATGTACTCGTGTGACCCTGGATCCGGACGGTTCGACGGTCTGACGCCTGGGTACGTCAAACCGGCGCGCGCTCTTCCCAATTGGGCCCGCAGACCCCTAGCCACTGTGCGTACACATAGGTTTACTATGAGTGACAGCAAGGGGCCGGGGTCGCGGGGACCGCGGGGACAGAAAAGCCGGTAGCGCGATAGCGTCACCGCTGAACCACGTAGGGCGTTACCCCGGGGGGCGACCCTCGGCCCCCGAAAGAGCTTGTACCACCTTGGAGGTGAGGGTGTCCCAGATCGCAGGCGAGCCCGCGACCCAGGACTTCGTGGAAGTCCGGCTGCCGGCAGCGGGTGCCTACCTGTCGGTGCTGCGTACGGCCACCGCCGGCCTCGCGGCCCGTTTGGACTTCACCCTCGACGAGATCGAGGACCTGCGCATCGCGGTCGACGAGGCCTGCGCGATCCTGCTTCAGCAGGCCGTGCCCGGCTCGGTGCTCAGCTGCGTCTTCCGGCTCATCGACGACTCGCTCGAGGTCACGGTCGCGGCGCCGACCACGGACGGTCACGCTCCGTCACGAGACACCTTCGCCTGGACCGTGCTGTCGGCCCTGGCCGGCAAGGTCTCCTCCGCGGTCGCCGACGACAAGACCGTGTCCATCAGCCTCTACAAACAGCGCGGCGCGGGACCCGGGCCGGCGTGACGAACGGGGACGGGCCGGTGCGGGACGAAGAGCGCGGCACACGAGAACCGTCCGCCGGGACCGTCGGCGGCCCGACCGGGCCGCGGCGGACGGCGGCCGGTGTGGACGGCATCCCGGAGCAGGCCCGTCCGCATCCGGAGGACGACGCTTCGGCGGTCGCGGCACCCGTACAGGCGGGAGCGGCCGGGGCCGAGGAGACGTTCTCCGTGCGGGGCGGCACACGACGGGATCCGGACGGTCTCCCGCGGAGCACGCCCTCTGGAGGAACTGGGGCCTCCCCGGCTCATGGGGGTCCTCCCGCTCGAGCGCGGTCGAGAGCGGGGGCGGAGCCGAGAGCGCGGGGAACGGTGACGGGCGGGACGATGAGCGAGCACGAGCGAAACGCCGAGCAGAGCGTGCCGGGCGGCGCGCAGCACGACCCACAGGACCGCAGCGGGGCGCGGTCCATGTTCGTCGAGCTGCGCAAGCTGAAGGAGGGCAGCCCGGAGTACGCGGAGCTGCGCAACCAGCTGGTCCGCATGCATCTGCCGCTCGTCGAGCACCTCGCGCGCCGCTTCCGCAACCGCGGCGAGCCGCTGGACGACCTGACCCAGGTCGCGACCATCGGCCTGATCAAGTCGGTGGACCGCTTCGACCCGGAGCGCGGCGTCGAGTTCTCGACCTACGCGACCCCGACGGTCGTCGGCGAGATCAAGCGCCACTTCCGCGACAAGGGCTGGGCGGTACGGGTGCCACGGCGCCTGCAGGAGCTGCGGCTGGCCCTGACGACGGCCACGGCCGAGCTGTCCCAGCTGCACGGCCGCTCCCCGACGGTCCACGAGCTGGCCGAGAAGCTGGCCATCTCGGAGGAGGAGGTCCTGGAGGGCCTGGAGTCCGCCAACGCGTACTCGACCCTCTCCCTGGACGTCCCCGACACGGACGACGAGTCCCCGGCGGTCGCGGACACGCTCGGCGCGGAGGACGAGGCACTGGAGGGCGTGGAGTACCGCGAGTCGCTGAAGCCGCTGCTCGAGGACCTTCCGCCACGGGAGAAGCGGATCCTCCTTCTTCGCTTCTTCGGCAACATGACGCAGTCGCAGATCGCGCAGGAGGTCGGCATCTCCCAGATGCACGTCTCGCGACTGCTGGCCCGGACCCTGGCCCAGCTGCGGGAGAAGCTGCTGGTCGAGGAGTGACGAAGGGCGACCGGATCCCGGTCGCCCTTCCGCACGTGTGCCGCCTGCTGTCGGCCTACTTCTGGTCCTGTACGTTCCCGGGCCCCCGGATGCCGAGCGCCCGGGTGGTCGCCGGGTTCACGAGCAGCACCAGGGCCGCCACCGCGACGACGGCGAGCACGATGCCGCCCGGGATGGCGACGCTGTCGGCCTGGAGCAGGTTGTACGCCACGGGCAGCGCCATGATCTGGGTGATGACCGCGGGCCCCCGGCTCCAGCTGCGCCGCAGCAGCAGACCGCGCGCGGCCAGCAGAGGCAGCAGCGCGAGCACGATCAGGGTGATGCCGCCGGTGACGGCCTGCCGGCGGTCGTCCGGCGAGCCCGTGAGGCCCAGGACGAGCATCCATGCACCGCCCACGAGGAGGGCGAGACCCTCCAGGCCGGCGAGTGCCGCCGCGACGGTCAGCCGCACGGGGCGGGGCCCGGCGTCGGGGGCCGGGGAGGTCGGGTTCTGCTCAGCGCTCACCCCAGAAGAGTAGCCCTCGCACTCGGCCCGGCCGGCGGGGCGGGCGGCGCGGCGCGGGCCGGTGACGGCCACCGTGTCCCGGGCCGCTTTCCCGGCCACTGTGCCCAAGGCCACTCCCACTCCTCTTACCCGATCCCTAACTCGGCCTGGGACGAGTACCGCCGAGTAGGTAACCTGCAACTCATGCGTGCACTTCTCGTGGTCAATCCGGCGGCAACCACCACAAGCGCGCGTACCCGTGACGTTCTGATCCACGCGCTGGCGAGCGAGATGAAGCTCGAGGCGGTCACCACCGAGTACCGGGGGCACGCCCGGGACCTCGGCCGCCAGGCCGCGGAGAGCGACGACATCGAACTGGTCGTGGCGCTCGGCGGCGACGGCACGGTCAACGAGGTCGTCAACGGCCTGCTGCACCACGGCCCCGATCCGGGCCGGCTCCCCCGACTCGCCGTCGTGCCCGGCGGTTCGACCAATGTCTTCGCCCGCGCCCTCGGCCTGCCCAACGACGCCGTGGAGGCCACCGGCGCGATCCTCGACGCCCTGCGCGAGGGCGGCCGGGAGCGCACGGTCGGCCTCGGTCTGGCCGAGGGCACCCCGGGCACCGAGGACGAGGCGGTGCCCTCCCGCTGGTTCACCTTCAACGCCGGCCTGGGCTTCGACGCGGGCGTGGTGGGCCGGGTCGAACAGCAGCGGGAGCGGGGCCGGCGCTCCACCCATGCGTTGTATCTGCGCCAAGTACTGCGCCAGTTTCTGGACGAACCTCATCGCAGGCACGGAACGATCACTCTGGAGCGGCCCGGCGAGGAGCCGATCGAGGGTCTCGTCCTGTCCATAATCTGCAACACGGTGCCCTGGACGTTTCTCGGCAATCGTCCGGTGTACGCCTCGCCTAAGGCCTCGTTCGATACCGGACTCGACGTACTCGCTCTCAGCCGTATGTCGACGACCTCGATTGCCCGGTATGCAACCCAGTTGCTCACTTCGTCCCCCGAGCGGGGCCCCCGCGGCAAGCGCGTTGTCTCCCTGCACGACCTGAGCGCCTTCACCTTGCAATCGAAGGTGCCGCTGCCGCTCCAGATGGACGGGGACCACCTGGGACTGCGCACCAGCGTGACGTTCACAGGCGTACGCCGTGCACTGCGTGTGATTGTGTGAGCAGAACGCCCCAAAGTCCTTTCACTCGAACGTTTAGGCCAGGATCCACCCCTTGGAAGTACGGCTGTGACCTAGTCGACACCAAGGAATCAAAAAAAACTTTCCGGAAGGGGTTGTATCCGCCGCTGAGGTTTGCGAGTCTCTACGTGGCGCTCGGGACGGCACGCACCATCGGCCCCCACGGAGAGCCCGAACCCCTCCTCAAACCAAGGACCACGTCAGTGAGTCTGACGATCGGCCCTTCACTTGTTGAGGGATTCGTGAAAGCGTTCACATTCACAAGCAATCTGCACGTAACACCAAGAGAGGTAGCAGCCATGGACTGGCGTCACAACGCCGTTTGCCGCGAGGAAGACCCCGAGCTCTTCTTCCCCATCGGCAACACCGGTCCCGCGCTGCTGCAGATCGAGGAAGCCAAGGCCGTCTGCCGTCGCTGCCCGGTTATCGAGCAGTGCCTGCAGTGGGCGCTCGAGTCCGGTCAGGACTCCGGCGTCTGGGGTGGCCTCAGCGAGGACGAGCGCCGTGCCATGAAGCGCCGCGCCGCCCGCAACCGGGCCCGTCAGGCCTCCGCCTGACACACACCCCGCCTGAGCTTGGCGGCGCGTACAGCGAGTGCGCATCTCCCGCCCCCGAGCCGCAGCGCGCAGTACCCCCGGTGCGCAGCAATAGCTGGCAACTGAGCTTTAGCCCCGGACCACTTGTGGTCCGGGGCTCATTGCTGTGTGCGCCGGGCGGCCGCGCCACGCGCGTCAGGCCTGGGCGCGGACCGGGATGTCCAGGATCACCCGGGTCCCCCGCCCCGGGGCCGGCACCATGTCGAACGCGCCGCCCAACTCGCCCTCCACCAGCGTCCGCACGATCTGCAGACCGAGGTTGCCCGCCGTGTGCGGGTCGAAGCCCTCGGGCAGGCCGACCCCGTCGTCCTGAACGGTGACGAGAAGCCGGGCCTCCTTCGTCGTACCGCCACGGACCGCCGAGACCTCGACGGTGCCGGTGTCACCCTGACGGAAGCCGTGTTCCAGGGCGTTCTGCAGGATCTCGGTCAGCACCATGGAGAGCGGGGTCGCGACCTCTGCGTCCAGGATGCCGAAGCGGCCGCTGCGCCGGCCGGTGACCGTGCCGGGCGAGATCTCGGCGACCATGGCCAGCACCCGGTCGGCGATCTCGTCGAACTCCACCCGTTCGTCCAGGTTCTGAGACAGCGTCTCATGCACGATGGCGATGGAGCCGACCCGGCGTACCGCCTCCTCCAGCGCCTCCCGTCCCCGCTCGGACTCGATACGGCGGGCCTGGAGGCGGAGCAGGGCGGCGACCGTCTGCAGGTTGTTCTTCACCCGGTGGTGGATCTCCCGGATGGTCGCGTCCTTGGTCATCAACTCGCGCTCGCGGCGCCGCAGTTCGGTGACGTCCCGGAGCAGCACGAGGGACCCGATCCGGGTGCCCTTGGGCTTGAGCGGGATGGCGCGGAACTGGATCACCCCGTCATGGGCCTCGATCTCGAACTCGCGCGGCGCCCAGCCGCTGGCGACCTTGGCGAGCGCCTCGTCGACGGGACCCCGGGTGGGAGCGAGGTCGGCGGTGATCTGACCGAGGTGCTGGCCGACCAGGTCGGAGGCCAGACCCAGGCGGTGGTAGGCCGACAGGGCGTTGGGAGACGCGTACTGGACGCCGCCGTCCGCGTCGAGACGGATCAGCCCGTCGCCGACGCGCGGCGAGGCGTCCATGTCGACCTGCTGGTCGGGGAACGGGAAGGAGCCGGCCGCGATCATCTGAGCCAGGTCCGAGGCGCTCTGGAGGTAGGTGAGCTCCAGGCGGCTCGGGGTACGCACGGTGAGGAGGTTGGTGTTGCGCGCGATGACCCCGAGGACGCGCCCCTCACGTCGTACGGGGATGGACTCGACCCGGACCGGGACCTCCTCGCGCCACTCGGGGTCGCCCTCGCGCACGATCCGGCCCTCGTCCAGGGCGGCGTCCAGCATGGGGCGGCGGCCGCGCGGGACGAGGTGGCCGACCATGTCGTCCTGGTAGGAGGTGGGGCCGGTGTTGGGGCGCATCTGCGCCACCGAGACATACCGGGTGCCGTCACGCGTGGGCACCCACAGGACCAGGTCGGCGAAGGAGAGGTCGGACAGCAGCTGCCACTCCGACACCAGCAGGTGGAGCCACTCCAGGTCGGAGTCACTGAGGGCGGTGTGCTGGCGGACCAGTTCGTTCATGGAGGGCACGTCTGCGAGGGTACGGGAGCTGGGACAACGTTCGAAATCAGCCAGGGAGCGCAGCACCACCGCAGGACGGAAGGGGCCCGGAGACACCCGCGGGCCGCGGCGCCTGGGAGGGACCCTCAACCCTCCCGGCACCGCAGCCCGGAGCAGCAACGGCCACGGGGTGTGCGGTCCCGGTCGGCCGAAGGTCGAGGACCCGGAGCAGTCAGGGCAGAGAGCGCCGGTTCCTCGGTCCGTCTTCCTGTGCGGGGAAGACGGAGGTTTGTGCGGACTGTCCTCGTCCGTGCGCGACGAGAACACTTTACGTGCTTTACCTACGCTTGTGGACTAGACCACGTGCAGGGACCATGGTGCTGGGTCCGAGGGCGTGTGTCCATGCGTCGGAGGATGTTTGTTGTTGTCTCTTTATCGGACATCCACGGATGTCTCCCCGCAGGGTAGCGGCCTTCGGTCCGCCCCGGGGGCGGATTGCCGCCGTAGGGCCACCGACGCGTCTCGACACGGGGCCGAGACCCCGTCCCCACTCCCCCGACCCCGGCTCCGGCACCCTCTACCGCGAGGTGCCGATTCTGCTAGATTGGTCTATACCACATGTGTTCTCTCGCGTGTGTGCCCCCGGGTCCCCACGCGAGCCCCTCCTCAGAACGGCAGGCCCACCGTGGAAGTTGTCATCGTCCCGGACGCCAAGGCGGGCGGCGAGCTCATCGCCGAGGCCATGGCACAGCTGCTCGGGCGCAAGCCCGACGCCCTGCTCGGCGTGGCCACCGGATCGACGCCGCTGCCCGTCTACGAGGCGCTGGCGACCAGGGTGCGCTCCAACGCCGTCGATGTCTCACGGGCGCGGATCGCCCAGCTCGACGAGTACGTGGGCCTGCCGGCCGACCACCCCGAGTCGTACCGTTCGGTGCTCGCCCGTGAGGTGCTCCAGCCGCTCGGGATCGACATGCGCGTGTTCATGGGGCCGGACGGCGCGGCCGAGGACGTACGGGCGGCGTGCACGGCGTACGACAGGGCGCTGGCCGAGGCCGGCGGGGTGGACCTGCAACTGCTCGGCATCGGCACCGACGGGCACATCGGGTTCAACGAGCCGTGCTCCTCGCTCGCCTCGCGCACACGGATCAAGACGCTGACCGAGCAGACGCGGATCGACAACGCGCGTTTCTTCGACGGCGACATCGACCAGGTGCCCCACCACGTGATCACCCAGGGCATCGGCACCATCCTCGAGGCACGGCACCTGGTGCTGCTCGCGACCGGCGAGGGCAAGGCGGACGCGGTCGCCGCGACCGTCGAGGGACCGGTCGCCGCCGTCTGCCCGGCCTCCGCGCTCCAGCTCCACCCGCACGCGACCGTCGTCGTGGACGAGGCCGCCGCGTCCAAGCTGAAGCTCGCCGACTACTTCCGGCACACCTACGCCAACAAGCCCGACTGGCAGGGCATCTGACCGTAGGGGAAGGGCGCCGGGCCCCGGCGGCCTTCCCCTCCCGGCCGGGGCGAGGACCACGCTCGCCCCGGCCCGCCGTCATCTCCCGGCGATGACCTCCGCCGCGGCCCGTCCGCAGACCCGTGCCGCCCCGTGCGTGGCGATGTGCAGGGCGCCGCGGGGGGCGGCCTGCGGAACGCCCATCTCGACCAGGACCGTGTCCGGACGCTGCGCGAGGATCACGTCCAGGGCCCCCGCCATCCACGGGTGCCGGTGCTCGTCGCGTACCACCGCCACGATCCGCCGCGTCCCGGCGGCCTCCAGCACGTCCCGTCCCGCCGTCTCCCCCGCGAAGCTGCCCGTCTCGGTGCCCGGGAGCATGCGGACCAGTTCCGCGGCCACGCCCCAGGGGGTGTCGTCGCCCACCGCGATGTTCGCGACGGGGGTGAGGGCGGCTGCGTACGGCGGCTCGGTGAGCGGGGTGAAGCCGTCCGCCCCGGTGACGGTCAGGGCGCGCCGGGCCGCGAGCAGACCGACCTCGGTGCCGGCGGCCGGCCGCGCGGTGGTGCCCGCCGCCGACGCCGTCCACCGCGCCAGCGCCCGGACCCGCTCGGCGGCCTCGGCCAGCCGCTCCTCGGCCAGCTCGCCCGAGCGCACGGCCGTGACCAGCGCGTCCCGCAGACGTCGTACCGTCTCGTCGTCCGCGAGGCCGCCGCCCACACAGATGGCGTCCGCGCCCGCCGCGACGGCGAGGACGCTGCCGCGCTCGATGCCGTACGTCGCGGCGATCGCCCGCATCTCCATGCCGTCGGTGACGATCAGGCCGTCGTAGCCGAGTTCGCCGCGCAGCAGGCCGGTCAGGACCCGCCGGGACAGCGTGGCCGGGCGGTCCGGGTCCAGGGCCGGGACCAGGATGTGCGCGCTCATCATCGCGCGTGTGCCGGCCGCGATCGCCGCCCGGAACGGGGCGAGTTCGCGCTCCTGGAGCACCTGCGCCGAGACGTCGATGCGCGGCAGCGCGTGGTGGGAGTCGACCGCCGTGTCGCCGTGCCCGGGAAAGTGCTTGGTGCAGGCGGCGACGCCCGCGGACTGCAGTCCGGTGACATAGGCGGCGGTGTGGCGGGCGACCAGTTCCGTGTCGGCGCCGAAGGACCGCACGCCGATCACAGGGTTCGCGGGGTTGGAGTTCACGTCGGCGGAGGGCGCCCAGTTGAGTTTGACCCCGCACTCCGCGAGCCGGCGGCCCAGCTCGGCGGCCACCGCGCGGGTCAGCTCCACGTCGTCCACGGCGCCCAGCGCGTGGTTGCCCGGGAAGGAGGATCCCGACCGGACCTCGAGGCGGGTGACGTCACCCCCTTCCTCGTCGATCGCCACGAGCACGTCGTCGCGTTCGGCGCGCAACTGGGCCGTCAGGGCGGCGAGCTGCTGCGGGGAGGCGATGTTCCGGCCGAACAGCCCCACGGACGCCAGCCCCTCGCCGAGCCGGCGCAGCAGCCAGTCGGGGGCGGTGGTGCCGGTGAAGCCGGGCTGGAGGACGGTCAGCGCATCGCGGGTGAGGGTGTCGGTACCGCTGGCGAATGTCGTCATCGGGTGGCGTTATCCCTTCACGGCGCCCGCGGTCAGGCCCGCGGCCATCTTGCGCTGGACGAGGAGGAAGAGCACGACGATCGGCACCGCCATCATCGTGGCACCGGCCATCATCGGGGCGTATTCGGTGCCGTGCTTGGTGGTGAAGTTGCCGAGCCAGACGGTCGCGGTCTGGTGCTGCTGGCTCATCAGCATCAGGGCGTACAGATACTCGTTCCAGGCCTGGATGAAGCCGTAGACCGAGGTGGCGACCAGGCCGGGGGCGAGCAGCGGGAAGACCACGCGCAGGAAGGCGCCCGTGCGGGAGCAGCCGTCCACCATCGCGGCCTCCTCCAGCTCGCCCGGGATGTTGACGATGAACCCGCGCAGCGTCCACACGGTGAACGGCAGGATGAAGGTCAGGTACGTGATGATCAGGCCGGTCAGCCTGTCGTACTGGTCAAGGTCGTTGAGCAGCAGGAAGACCGGGATGATCATGGCGACCAGCGGGATCATCTGGACCGCCAGGATGCCCACGATCACGATCTTCCGGCCGCGGAAGGCGAAGCGGGAGATGGCGAGCGCGGCCAGCATCCCGACGACGATGCCGATCGCCACCACCGACAGGGACACGACCAGGCTGCGGCCGACCGGGCCCCAGAAGTCCGCGATGTCCAGCGCCCGGCGGAAGTTGTCCAGGGTGAGGCCCGTCGGCACCAGGCTCGGATCGGGGTCGATGGCGTCCTTCGCCGGCTTGAACGCCGTGTCGACCATCCAGTAGACCGGGAAGCCGACGGTGACGAAGACGAGCAGGCCGAGGAGGTTCCAGCCGAGCCTCGGCCTCCGGCGGCCGGGAGCTGCGAGGGTGCTCATTCGACCTCTCCGATCTTCAGCATCTGGCGCATGTACACGGCCACCACACCGAGCAGCAGCACCACGGTGAGCAGGGCGATGGCCGAGCCCTGCGCGTAGTCGTTGACGACGAACGCGCGGTCGTAGGAGTAGGTGGTGAGGAGCTGGAACTCGGCCTCCGGATGCCCGCCGCGCATCACGAAGACCTGCGGGAAGACACCCATGTCCCAGATCACCGAGAGCGTCGTGAGCATCACGATGATCGGCTTGAGGACGGGCAGGGTGACATGGCGGAAGACCCCCCAGGAGCCCGCGCCGTCCAGCCGGGCCGCCTCCTGAAGCTCCTTGGGGACCTGGGTGAGGCCCGCGCTGAGCGTGATGACCACGAAGGGCACCGCTCCCCACACCACCAGGAGCATGATCACGGCCAGGCCCTGCGGCCCCGACGCGAACCAGTTGTGGCCGATCATCTCGACCCCGGGCAGCTTGCTCAGCAACGCGTTGAAGACGCCGTAGTCCGAGTCGAAGAGCCATTTGAAGACCGTGGTGGCCACGACGACGGGCATGCCCCAGCCGGCCACCAGCGCAATGTTGATCAGTGTCTTCACCCAGCCGGAGACCTGCTGCAGCAGCAGGGCGATCAGCATGCCGACGACCATCGTGAAGACGACACAGCCGACCGCGAAGACGATTGTGCGCAGGACGACGGCCCAGAACTCGCCGTCGCCCAGCACATCGGTGAAGTTGGCGAACCCGACCGACTCGGCCGGCTGGAAGCCCCACAGCTGGGACTGGCCGAACTTCTCGAAGGACAGGGTGACCAGGCGCACCAGCGGATAGCCCATCACCAGGACGAGGACCAGCAGACACGGCGCGAGCAGCAGCCAGGGGGCCGTCGCCCCGCTCGACGTGCGCCTTCTGCGCGGTCCCTCCGGGACGGCGGGTGGCGGCGCCGGCCGCGGCGGCGGCACCTTGGCGGGGGTGGTCGTGTCTGCGGCACTCATCGCGCGCTCCTCAGCGGTCCCTCAGGTCGAACGGGACGCGGGGCCCCGGCCCCGGACTCCCCCCTGG
This sequence comes from Streptomyces sp. NPDC001222, assembly GCF_042896945.1. Taxonomy (NCBI): domain Bacteria; kingdom Bacillati; phylum Actinomycetota; class Actinomycetes; order Kitasatosporales; family Streptomycetaceae; genus Streptomyces; species Streptomyces sp. NPDC001222. The sequence continues at coordinate 108,449 of NZ_JBIAXT010000014.1, read as the reverse complement.
GCTACGGGGCCCCGCGTGCACGTCACTTGGTGTTGATGACCTTGTCGATCGCGGCGTCCGCATCCTTCGCGGCGGCCTCGACCGACTTCTTGCCGGTGCCGATGTCCTGCAGCATGGTCTGCAGGGTCTGCGCCTTCTCGACCTGGCCCCAGCCCGGTGCCATGGGGACGAACCAGTTGGACTCGGCCGCGGTGGCGGGGACCGCCGTCGCCGGGTCGTTCTTCAGCGTGGCGAGGTCCGTCTTGTTGTTGGGCAGGTTGCCCTTGGCCATCAGGCCCTTCTGGCCCTGCGAGCCGGTGAACGCGTTGATCCACTCGCCGGCCAGGTCCTGCGCCTTGGACTTCACCGGGATCGCGAGGTCGGAACCGCCCAGGAACACCGGGATGTTCTTGCCGGACGGCCCGGGCATCACGAAGTTCTCGAGGTTGTCCTTCAGCTTGCCGGTCTTGTCGTTCTTCGGGTCGGCCGCGGTCGCGCCCTCCCAGGCGGCGGCGAAGATCATGGCGGACTTGCCCTGGCCGTAGACGATGTAACGGTCGGACTCGTCCTTGGTCTTGTCGCCGTGCATGTACTTGTCGAGGACGTTCTTGAACTCGGTGAGGCCCTTGACGGACTCGGGCGAGGAGAGGTCGGCCTTCCACTGGCCGCCCTCCTCCTTGGCGATGGAGCCGCCCGCGTCGTAGACGAAGGACATGGCCGCGTACCAGTCGCGCGTCGGCTGGTACCAGGCGTTGAACTTGTCGCCCTCCTTCTTCTGGATCTTGTCCAGGTCGGCGGTCAGCTCCTGGTACGTCTTCGGAGGCGTCTTGACGCCGACCGAAGCGGCGATGTCCTTGCGCCAGTTGGCGACCCGGCCGCCCGCGTAGTACGGGACGCCGTAGGTCTTGCCGTCGTAGGTGACGGAGGTCTTGAGGCCGTCCAGCCACTGGCCGGAGTTCTCGAACTTGGCCGGGTCCACCTGGGCGAAGGCGCCCTTGACCATGTAGCCGAGCATCTCGGTGTTGCCCATCTCCACCACGTCCGGCACCTTGTCGGTGGCGAGGACGGCGTCGAGCTTGGGGTTCTTGTCCGGCCAGCCGTAGTACTCGTGCTTGATCTTCAGACCGGGGTGCTTCTTGGTCACGGCGTCGTCCGCGGCCTTCACCAGCTCGGGCCAGTTGTTCTGCGCGTCGACCGTCAGCCAGACGGTGAGTTCCTTGGCGTCCGACCCCCCGGACTTCTTGTCCCCGCTCCCGCACGCCGCGATGGAGACCATCATGCCCGCGATTCCGATCGCGGCTATCAGCTTGCGCTTCACGCCCACCCTCCTCAGGGATGCCACCAACCCCCCTTGTCCCCGCGGCGACTTGATGACGAGTACCGCCCGTGGGGCCGGGACCTGGACCAATGGTGTAGACCAGTACGGGGGAGCTTGGCCCAGACCAATAGGAGTGTCAAGGGTGTTCGGCGCGGTCCGGGCGTCCGTTATGGGACCTACATATGCAAGGACCTTTAAGTAGGAACCCAGCAAAAAGGGCAGGCCAGCGGCAGCCTGCCGACTGGACCACTTCGGGGCGGTGGACTAGACCAGCGGGAGTGCCGACGGTATACAGAAGGGATCCCCGGACGCGTGACGGGGATCGCGGAACATGCGGGGACCCCCCGCATCAGGCCGTGCCACGATGTGAGCCGCGACCGGCGGAGTGTCGGTCGCTTCGGCATCCGGAGCCGGGAAGGCAGACCATGAGCACCGACGTCAGCAGTGCGGAGAGCGAGGGCGGGGCGACCGTCCGCACCGCGCGCGTGCCCAAGTACTACCGTCTGAAGAAGCATCTGCTGGAGATGACGGAGACGCTGCCGCCCGGGACGCCGGTACCGCCCGAACGCACACTGGCCGCGGAGTTCGACACCTCGCGCACGACCGTGCGCCAGGCCCTGCAGGAGCTGGTCGTCGAGGGCCGGCTGGAGCGCATCCAGGGCAAGGGCACGTTCGTCGCCAAGCCGAAGGTCTCCCAGGCACTGCAGCTCACCTCGTACACGGAGGACATGCGCGCCCAGGGTCTGGAGCCGACCTCGCAGCTGCTGGACATCGGCTACATCACCGCCGACGACACCCTCGCCGGGCTGCTCGACATCGCGGCCGGGGGCCGGGTGCTGCGCATCGAGCGCCTGCGGCTGGCGAGCGGCGAGCCCATGGCGATCGAGACGACGCATCTGTCCGCCAAGCGCTTTCCGGCGTTGCGCCGCTCGCTGGTCAAGTACACCTCCCTCTACACGGCGCTCGCGGAGGTCTACGACGTCCATCTCGCGGAGGCCGAGGAGACCATCGAGACCTCGCTGGCCACCCCCCGTGAGGCGGGCCTGCTCGGCACGGACGTCGGCCTGCCGATGCTGATGCTCTCCCGGCACTCGCTGGACCGGCAGGGCAAGCCGGTGGAGTGGGTGCGGTCGGTGTACCGCGGGGACCGGTACAAGTTCGTGGCAAGGCTCAAGCGGCCCCAGGAGTGAGCCGCCCGGCGGCCTTTCCTCACCGTTGAGGGCCGATATCCGGACGAGGTCTTCCGCCCTGGCACCCCGTCACCTAGATTGCCTGCGCATTACACAGGTGAACTGTGAGGGGAGCGGAGCCACCGGATGTCAGATCAGTCGGATGTGACAGGAGAGGCGAGAGTGACGCCTGTACGCGTCATCATCGCCCTCTGTCTTGTAGCACCCTTTGTCGCCATGCTGTGGGTCGGCTCCTACGCCAAGACCGATCCCACGTTCATCGGCATCCCCTTCTTCTACTGGTACCAGATGCTGTGGGTGCTGATCTCCACGGCGCTGACCATGCTCGCCTACCAGCTGTGGCGGCGTGACCAGCGTGCCCGCGCCGGCCGCGAGGGGGGTGCGTCGGAGTGAAAAACGGCGTGAACGGCGTCGCGCTCGGCGTCTTCGTCTTCTTCTTCCTGGCCGTCACCGTGATGGGCTTCCTGGCGGCCCGCTGGCGCAAGGCCGAGAACGAGCACAGCCTCGACGAGTGGGGCCTCGGCGGCCGCTCGTTCGGCACCTGGGTCACCTGGTTCCTGCTCGGCGGGGACCTGTACACGGCGTACACCTTCGTGGCCGTACCGGCGGCGATCTACGCGGCCGGCGCGTCGGGCTTCTTCGCCGTGCCCTACACGATCCTCGTCTATCCGTTGATCTTCACCTTCCTGCCCCGGCTGTGGTCGGTGTCGCACCGCCACGGATACGTCACCACCTCCGACTTCGTACGCGGCCGGTTCGGTTCCAAGGGGCTGTCGCTGGCGGTGGCGGTCACCGGCATCCTGGCGACGATGCCGTACATCGCGCTCCAGCTGGTGGGCATCCAGGCCGTGCTGGACGTGATGGGCGTGGGCGGCGGCGAGAACACCAACTGGTTCGTCAAGGACCTGCCGCTGCTGATCGCCTTCGGTGTGCTCGCCGCGTACACGTACTCGTCGGGTCTGCGGGCCCCCGCGCTGATCGCGTTCGTCAAGGACGGGCTGATCTACCTCGTCATCGCGGTGGCGATCATCTACATCCCGATCAAGCTGGGCGGCTTCGACGACATCTTCGCCAAGGCGGGCCATGCGTTCGCGCAGACCAGTCCGCTGACCGGGAAGCCGCGCGGGGCCCTCGCACCGCCGGAGGCGGGTCAGTGGACCTATGCGACGCTCGCCCTGGGCTCCGCGCTCGCGCTGTTCATGTATCCGCACTCGATCACGGCGACCCTGTCCTCGCGCAGCCGTGAGGTGATCCGCCGCAACACCACGATCCTGCCGCTGTACTCGCTGATGCTGGGTCTGCTGGCGCTGCTGGGCTTCATGGCGATCGCGGCGGGCGTGAAGGTGCAGAACGGGCAGCTGGCCATTCCGCAGCTGTTCGAGGACATGTTCCCGGACTGGTTCGCGGGCGTGGCGTTCGCGGCGATCGGCATCGGGGCGCTGGTCCCGGCGGCGATCATGTCCATCGCGGCCGCCAACCTGTTCACCCGCAACATCTACAAGGACTTCATCAAGCCGGACGCCACACCGAAGGAGGAGACCCGGGTCTCCAAGATCGTGTCGCTGCTGGTGAAGGTGGGCGCCCTGGTCTTCGTGCTGACGATGGACAAGACGGTGGCCATCAACTTCCAGCTGCTCGGCGGCATCTGGATCCTGCAGACCTTCCCGGCCCTGGTGGGCGGGCTCTTCACCCGCTGGTTCCACCGCTGGGCACTGCTCGCGGGCTGGGCGGTCGGCATGGTCTACGGCACCCTCGCGGCGTACGGCGTCGCCTCCCCGACGCAGAAGCACTTCGGGGGCTCGGCGAAGGAGATCCCGGGCATCGGCGAGATCGGCTACATCGGCCTGACGGCGTTCGCGATGAACGTCGTCGTCACGGTGGTCCTGACCTTCGTCCTGAAGGCCGTGAAGGCCCCCGAGGGCGTCGACGAGACCAGGCCGGACGACTACACGGCGGACGCGGGCGACCCCGGGGTGCAGGTGGAACTGCCTCCGGCGACGGCCGGTACGTCCCACTAGGGCCTGTCGTCGAACTCGCGTCGTCGCCCGGAGGGCGGCCCGCGGCGTCAGGTGCGTGCTCGGGGGACCCCCTGCTCGAAGAGCTCGGGGGGCCCTCGTACTGGAGGTGCGTGGGGTCTCGCCCGGTGCGGCCGTAGGGGCACCGCCCGCGCGAGCGAAGCCGAGCGTGGGGGAGCGTGCATGGCGTCGCGGGGCAGGCGGGAGTGTGACGACAGGCCCTGGTGCTGTGGCCGGGAAGGTTCGCCGGAACCGGTGAACCCTTCCGGTCGCGGCACCAGACCCCGGACGACCGGGTCTCGGGCCACAGGGACCCGGAGCAGGCGGCGGGCCGTCGGAGAAATCCGGCGGCCCGCCGTCGTGTCCGTCGGGCACACTCGGCCAATGGACCTCACCATCCGCCAGGCACTGCCCGAGGAGTACGCCACCCTCGGCGAGATCACCGCTCAGGCCTACCTCCGGGACGGGCTGCTCGACTTCGGCGAGAGCGACTCCTACCTCGACGAGCTGAGAGACGTGGCCAAGCGGGCCGACGCCGCCGAGGTGCTGGTCGCCGTGGCAGGCGAGCGGGTCCTCGGCGGGGTCACCTTCGTACCGGCGGGCGGGCCCATGGCCGACATCGCCGGTCCCGGCGAGGCGGAGATACGGATGCTGGCCGTCGACCACGCCGCGCGGGGGCGCGGCGCCGGCGAGGCCCTGGTGCGCGCCTGCGTCGACCGTGCCCGGACGGTCCCCGGCTGTCTGAGCGTGGTGCTGTCCACCCAGCGCACCATGCACACCGCCCACCGGATCTACGCCCGCCTCGGCTTCCTTCGCACACCAGAGCGGGACTGGAACCCGCTCCCGGAGCTGTTCGACCTCAGGCTGCTCACCTATGCGTTGACACTCTGACACGCTCCGGAGCCGACACGGCACAACATCTGGGGGTGACGCCGCGACCCGGCACAAGATGTATGCTCATGCTCGCTGTCGTCGCAGGGGAATCCGGTGCGAATCCGGAACTGTCCCGCAACGGTGTACTTGTGCATGTCCGTCCCTGTGACGGTGCGGCACAAGCGTCAGTCCGAGGACCTGCCGACAGCGCGCCCGGCCGACCGGTCCGGGCGCCTGACGTCCGGGCCTCGTGGAATGGGCCGGTGGACGCGACGCCCGCGTGCGCTCGTGAGCTGCCCCTGCCCTCCGCCAGGCCTCGAGCCCAGCGAGGGAGAGCCCCACGTGACCATCGCGCCAGCCGACCCGGCTTCAGCGACACCGGCTACGGTGTCGTCCGCGGTGACCGAGGAGACCGACGGTCCCGGTGCCGCGCTGCTGCGGACCCTGATGGAACTGACCGCCGACCTCCCCGACGCCGACCCCGGCCGGGTCGCCGCCGCCGCGCTGCGCGGCCGGTCGGGGCGCACGGACTCCGGCATCGCCGCGGAACTGCGCGAGCTGGCCACGGAGGCGGCCGCCGGTCTCATCTCCGAGGACCCCGCCTACTCCCGGCTGGCCGCCCGGCTGCTGACGATCTCCGTCCGCGCCGAGGCCGCCTCCCAGGGCGTCACGTCGTTCACCGAGTCCGTCGCCGTCGGGCACCGGGAGGGCCTGATCGCCGACCGGACCGCCGCCTTCGTGCACCGGCACGCCGCCCGGCTGGACGCCCTCGTCGACCCCGCCGCCGACGACCGCTTCGGCTACTTCGGGCTGCGCACCCTGCACAGCCGCTATCTGCTGCGCCACCCGATCACCCGTCAGGTGATCGAGACGCCGCAGCACTTCATGCTGCGGGTCGCGGCCGGTCTCGCCGAGGACGACAGCGCCCGCGCGATGGGCGAGGTCGCGGCGCTCTACGGGCTCATGAGCCGCCTCGACTACCTTCCCTCCTCCCCCACGCTGTTCAACTCCGGTACGCGCCACCCGCAGATGTCGTCCTGCTATCTGCTCGACTCCCCGCTGGACGAGCTGGACTCCATCTACGACCGCTACCACCAGGTCGCCCGCCTCTCCAAGCACGCCGGCGGCATCGGCATCGCCTACTCCCGCGTGCGCTCCCGCGGTTCGCTGATCCGCGGCACGAACGGGCACTCCAACGGCATCGTCCCGTTCCTGAAGACCCTGGACGCCTCCGTCGCCGCCGTGAACCAGGGCGGCCGGCGCAAGGGCGCGGCCGCCGTCTATCTGGAGACCTGGCACTCCGACATCGAGGAGTTCCTGGAGCTGCGCGACAACACCGGTGAGGACGCCCGGCGTACGCACAACCTCAACCTCGCGCACTGGATCCCGGACGAGTTCATGCGCCGGGTCGACGCCGACGAGCAGTGGTCCCTGTTCTCCCCGGCGGACGTGCCGGAGCTGGTCGACCTGTGGGGCGAGGAGTTCGACACCGCCTACCGCGAGGCGGAGGCGGCGGGGCTCGCGAAGCGGACCATCCCCGCCCGTGACCTGTACGGCCGCATGATGCGCACCCTCGCGCAGACCGGCAACGGCTGGATGACCTTCAAGGACGCCGCCAACCGCACGGCCAACCAGACGGCGACCGCGGGCCATGTCGTCCACTCCTCCAACCTCTGCACGGAGATCCTGGAGGTCACGGACGACGGCGAGACCGCGGTCTGCAACCTGGGTTCGGTCAACCTCGGTGCGTTCGTGAGCGAGGGGGACATCGACTGGAAGCGCCTGGACGAGACGGTCCGCACCGCCGTCACCTTCCTCGACCGCGTCGTCGACATCAACTTCTACCCGACCGAGCAGGCCGGCCGCTCCAACGCCAAGTGGCGCCCGGTGGGCCTGGGCGCGATGGGTCTGCAGGACGTCTTCTTCAAGCTGCGCCTGCCCTTCGACTCGCCCGAGGCCAAGGCGCTGTCCACGCGGATCGCCGAGCGCATCATGCTCGCCGCGTACGAGGCCTCCGCCGACCTCGCCGAGCGCAACGGCGCGCTGCCCGCCTGGGAGAAGACCCGTACGGCCCGGGGTGTCCTGCACCCCGACCACTACGGCGCCGAGCTGACCTGGCCCGAGCGCTGGGCGGCCCTGCGCGAGCGGATCGCCACGGTCGGCATGCGCAACTCGCTGCTCCTCGCGATCGCCCCGACCGCGACCATCGCCTCCATCGCGGGCGTGTACGAGTGCATCGAGCCGCAGGTCTCCAACCTGTTCAAGCGCGAGACGCTGTCCGGTGAGTTCCTTCAGGTCAACTCCTACCTGGTGCAGGACCTGAAGCAGCTCGGCGTCTGGGACGCGCGCACCCGCGAGGCGCTGCGCGACTCGGGCGGCTCGGTGCAGGGCTTCACGTGGATCCCCGAGGACGTCCGGGCGCTGTACCGCACGGCCTGGGAGATCCCGCAGCGCGGACTCATCGACATGGCCGCGGCCCGCACCCCGTTCCTGGACCAGTCGCAGTCCCTGAACCTGTTCATGGAGACGCCGACCATCGGCAAGCTCTCCTCGATGTACGCGTACGCCTGGAAGCAGGGTCTGAAGACGACGTACTACCTGCGCTCGCGCCCGGCGACCCGGATCGCCCGCGCGGCCCAGGCGCAGACCCCCGCGACCATCCCCGCGCAGCAGGTCGCCGACCCCGACGCGGTCGCCTGCTCCCTTGAGAACCCCGAGTCCTGCGAGGCCTGCCAGTAATGCCCACCCGTCGCCCGACCACCGCCCCTGGAGGACGGCGCTTCGCGCCGACAGACAAATGACCCGTAACACCAACCTGCTCGACCCGGGCTTCGAACTGACCCTGCGCCCGATGCGCTACCCCGACTTCTACGAGCGCTACCGGGACGCCATCAAGAACACCTGGACCGTGGAGGAGGTCGACCTCCACTCGGACGTCGCCGACCTCGCCAAGCTGACGCCGGCCGAGCAGCACCTCATCGGCCGTCTGGTGGCCTTCTTCGCGACCGGCGACTCGATCGTCGCGAACAACCTGGTGCTGACGCTGTACAAGCACATCAACTCCCCCGAGGCGCGCCTGTATCTGTCGCGCCAGCTGTTCGAGGAGGCCGTGCACGTCCAGTTCTATCTGACGCTGCTGGACACCTACCTCCCCGACCCGGAGGACCGCACCGCCGCCTTCGCGGCCGTGGAGAACATCCCATCCATCCGGGAGAAGGCCGAGTTCTGCTTCAAGTGGATGGACTCGGTGGAGAACCTGGACCGGCTGGAGACGAAGGCCGACCGCCGCCGCTTCCTGCTCAACCTCATCTGCTTCGCCGCGTGCATCGAGGGCCTGTTCTTCTACGGCGCCTTCGCGTACGTCTACTGGTTCCGCAGCCGGGGTCTGCTGCACGGTCTGGCCACCGGCACCAACTGGGTGTTCCGGGACGAGACGATGCACATGTCGTTCGCCTTCGACGTCGTGGACACGGTCCGCAAGGAGGAGCCGGAGCTCTTCGACGACGAGCTCCAGCAGGAGGTCACCGACATGCTGGGGGAGGCCGTCGCGGCCGAACTGCAGTTCGGCCGGGACCTGTGCGGTGACGGCCTGCCCGGCATGAACACCGACTCGATGCGCCAGTACCTGGAGTGTGTCGCCGACCAGCGCCTCACGCGCCTCGGCTTCGCCCCGGTGTACGGCTCGGAGAACCCCTTCGCCTTCATGGAGCTGCAGGGTGTTCAGGAGCTGACCAACTTCTTCGAGCGGCGTCCCTCGGCGTACCAGGTGGCGGTGGAGGGCACCGTCGACCTCGACGAGGACTTCTGAGCCCCGGCCGCCCTCAGTTGACGGTCGGTCCGGCGCTCGTGGAGCAGACCCACGAGCGCCGGGCCCGCCAGCAGAAGGAGGAGGAGCAGGACGGTCGCGTATCCCGTGAATGCGTTCATGCGGTAACTGTCGTTCACGGCCGATGCTCCTGACAGTGGCAGGACTGCCCTCCACCCTCGAATTGCTGCCACTTCCCGGGCACACTGGCAGCATGCTGAAGAACGTCGTCGCCGTCCTCCTCGACGGTGTGCACCCCTTCGAACTCGGCGTCGTGTGCGAGGTGTTCGGCATCGACCGCAGCGACGAGGGCCTGCCCGTGTACGACTTCGCGGTGGCCTCGGCCGAGACCCTCACGCTGGGCACCCACTGCGGATTCACCGTGTCCACGCCCCACGGACTGGAGCGGCTGGAGGAGGCCGATCTGATCGCCCTGCCGGCCGGTGACACCTATGCGACCCGGGAGTATCCGCCGGAGCTGCTGGACGCGTTGCGCCGAGCTGTCGCGCGCGGCACCCGGGTGCTCAGCGTCTGTTCCGGCGTCTTCGTGCTCGGGGCGGCCGGGCTGCTGGACGGGCGGCGGTGCGCGGTTCACTGGCGGCACGCCGACACCCTCGGGCGCCGCTTCCCCCGGGCGGTCGTCGAACCGGACGTGCTCTACGTCGACGAGGACCCGGTGATCACCTCCGCGGGCACCGCCGCCGGGATCGACGCCTGTCTGCACATCGTGCGCAAGGAGCAGGGGCCGGAGGTGGCCAACAGGATCGCCCGGCGGATGGTGGTGCCGCCGCACCGCGACGGCGGCCAGGCCCAGTACATCGAGCGGCCGCTGCCGCGGTCGCAGTGCGACACGGTCGCGGAGGTGCTGGTGTGGATGGAGCGCCATCTCGACCAGGAGGTGACCGTCGAGCAGCTGGCCGCCCGCGCGCACATGTCCCCGCGCACCTTCGCCCGACGCTTCCAGCAGGAGACCGGCACCACGCCGTACCGCTGGATCCTGCGTCAACGGGTCCTGCTGGCCCAGGGGTTGCTGGAGCGGACCGACGAGACGATGGACGCGATCGCCGACCGCACGGGATTCGGCACCGCGGCGGCGCTGCGCCATCAGTTCGGGCGCGCCCTGGGGACGACGCCGGCCGCCTACCGGCGCACGTTCAGGGGCCCCGAGGCCGCCTGAACGTGCGCCCGGAAGGTCACCTCGGCAGTGCCCTGAGCAGCAGCCTGCGCGGGCGGAGGGTGATGCCGATGCGGAGCCTCGGGTCGGACCCGGGCACCTCCTCGAAACGGTAGGCGGACGCCATCTCCGCCATGATCAAGGTGAGTTCGGCCATCGAGAAGTGGTCCCCGGGGCACTTCCGGTTGCCGACCCCGAACGGGGTCATCGCGTACTTCGGGACGTCCTTGGCGCGCTCCGGGAGCCAGCGGTGGGGGTCGAACAGCTCCGGCTCCTCGTAGGAGTGCGCGTCGTGCTGGATCGCGTAGGGGCTGTACACGACGTCCGCCCCGGCCGGAATGCGATACCCGCCGAGCTGGGTTTCGGTCACGGCCCGCCGCGTCAGAATCCATACGGCGGGGCGCAGCCGCATTGTCTCGACGATGACATTGGCGGTGTACGTCAGATTCCGGATGTCCTCGAATGCGACGGGTCGGCCGCCCGTCACGGCTTTCACTTCGTCGCGGATCTTGTCCCCCTGTTCCGGGTGATCCGTGAGCACCTGGAGAAGCGACATGACCATGGAGCCCACTGTTTCACTCCCGGCCGTGACGATGGCGACGACCTGGTCGTGGATCTCCTGTTCCCCAATGGGCTCACCGTCGTGGTCCTTCGCGTCCAGCAAAGCCATGAGCAAATCGTTCGGCTTTATACCGGATGCCCGGCGGGCGGCGACGATCTCATCGACCAGGAGATGCAAATCGGCCAGTGCCCGGTTGAATGCCCGGTTGGCCGGAACCGGCAGGCGGTACAGCGGTCCGAGCGGTATCACCATGCGCTGGTACATGCCGCTGAAGAGGGTGGCGAGCGCGGCACAGATGCGGTCGGCCCGCTCGTCCATGTAGGTGCCCCCCATCAGACAGCGGGCGGCGATGCGCACGGCCACACGGAACGACTCCGTCGTGACGTCGATGGTCGCGCCGGACCGCCAGCGCTCCACGAGCGCGCGCGCCTCCTCGGCCATGACCGGCCCGTAGCCGGGGACGGCCTCCTGCCGGAAGGCGGGCTGGATGGCGCGTCGCTGGCGCTGGTGCAGCGGACCGTTGCTGGTGGCGACGCCCTCCTTGCCGAGCAGGTCCTCCAGGGACTCCCACAGCGGGCCGCCGATCTGGAAGTCGGTGCTGAGCGCGAGGGCCCCGGCGAGCGCGGGAGTGGTGACCGCGTACACCGTCTTGGGCCCGAGCCTCAGCCGGACGACGCCGCCGTCGTCGCGCAGCCGGCCCAGAAATCCGAGCGGGTCGCGGAAGAGTTGCAAGCCGTGGCCGAGAAGGGGGACGCCGCCCGCGGCGAGCGGGGCGACACGCGGGGGCGCCGGCGCCTCGGGCGCCTTCGATCCGACCGATTCCAGGGTCATTTCTCACCTGCCGCTTCGTTGTCGACGTACGGGGGTGTCGAGCGGTCGTCCCAACTGTCGACCCGGTAGCGGCCGGACTCATGGTGGAACCAGTAGACGGCGCTGAACCAGTTCCGCATGTTTGCGACGATCGCCTTCACGGCATCGCTCAGTTCCTTTCCCTCCACGGACACGTCCGCGAGGGAATCGGCGAACCGTAGTGCCTCTTTTTCGACGGCGAGGAAACCGGATATGCATTCCTCGATCCGCCGGCGCATGTCTCCGATGGCTTCCTCGAGCGTCAGCCCCTCGTGCTGAACGAGACTGATCCCCAGATTGTGGACCTCGTCTCCCGCGATTTCCTTGGGAAGCGAGCACAGATCGTTGTACCAGGCGGCGAATTCCTGACTGAGCAGTGCCGCCCGTCGATATGCGGGGTGTTTCCGAACGGCGTCCGGCAGTTCGTATCCCGCGCCGAGTTCCAGCAGATCGGTCCAGATCCAGTGCGCGAAGGTCAGCCGCCTCAGCTCCAGGTAGGCCTCGACCGTCGGGACGGTCCCGCGGGTGCGGTTGCGGAACTCCCGGTCGTACGCCTCGATCACCGCGTGGAAGTGCCGGGCGAAGCGCGCGTTCCACCGCTCGCCCAGGAACGTGTACAGGCGTCCCACACTGTCCGCGAACCCTGCGACCAGAGGATCGGAGTGGTGCAGATGGTGCCCGGGTGCGTCCAGGGCCGTATGGAGCTGGAGCCTCAGCTTCCGCCAGGCGCCCGGCCGGTGGTGGACGATGTCACGGTCGTGGCGGTCGTCCCAGACGAAGAACCACGCGCTGTAGTCGGCTATCGCCTGCAGCGCCTCGTCGGGCGCCCCGAGGTAGTAGCCCGCCATGAGGTCGGTGTAACGGAGCCCGTCGGCGTGTTCCTCGACCTTGTCCGCCGACATGAGCCGCCTTTCCAGCAGCCAGGAACGTGTCTTCTCCTGCAGACGGGGCCAATACGGGTGCAGTCGACGGGGAAACGCGGTCTCGATGACCGGCAAGCAGAGCGCCGGTGGTACCGCAACCGCGATCGTCGTCGGTGAAGTGCTGTGTGGGAAAGCTGGCACGAACAAACCCCTCTCAGCCGCCGGTTGGCGTCACGCCCCTCCCGCCGTGCCGGGCGCGCGCCGTTGCGTATCCCCGCGCTTTCCATTCAGCACCACAACTGACCGGTCTGGGAACGGATTTGGCCCACCCATCTCCGACCGTGCCGAGAATATCCCTTGTGTGACTGAATATGGGTCAGTTCAGACGTACACAGGATCGAATGTGCGACGCACACATGAGCGACGCCCGGCCGGGAGCAGTGCCCGGCCAGGCGTCGTCGTTGAGGGACCTCAGTCGTTGGCCACCACGGGGTAGCGGGGCTCGTTCTCGGCCATCTGCCGCAGGGCGTCCTTGCGCTCGCGCTTGGACAGCCGGTCGATGTACAGGTAGCCGTACAGATGGTCCGTCTCGTGCTGCAAACACCGGGCGAAGTAGCCCGTACCGCGCACCTTGATCGGGTTGCCCTTCTCGTCCTGGCCGGTCACCTCGGCGTAGTCGGGCCGGGCCAGCGGCGCGTACGCGGTCGGGACGGACAGGCAGCCCTCGTTGCTGTCGTCGAGGCGGCGCCGGTCGGCGGGCAGGTCGACGAGCTTGGGGTTGCAGACGACGCCGACGTGTCGCACGCCCTCGTCGTCCTGGCAGTCGTAGACGAAGACCTTCAGGTCGACGCCGATCTGGTTGGCGGCCAGGCCCACACCCTCGGCCGTGCGCTGGCTGGCGAACATGTCCGCGACCAGCTGGTCCAGCTCCGCGCCGAACTCGGTGACGTCCTTGCACTCCTTGTGCAGCACCGGGTTCCCGACGACCGTGATCGGCCGCGAGGTGCCGCGCTCACGCCAGGCCGCCTCACGCTCCTCGGTGTCCTCGGTGTCGATGACGAAGCCCTCGTCGTCCACGGGGAGCACGCCCCCGTGCTGCTGATCGGTGTCCTGCTGCGCCATGACCGACGTACGCCTTCCTGCAACCATGAAAATCCTGCCAGTACAGACTACGGGGCACGCCCGGGTGCTTCCCCGGGATTGCCCGGGCCGAGCCGCTGGTCAGCAGACCTCTTCGAGATCCCGCCAGTCCCGGGAGTCCGGACTGTCCGCCACCCAGCCGTCGAGCAGCCCCCGCACCAGCGAGTCGGGCGCCGCGATGCCGCACTCCCGCTCCGGCACCCACAGCTGCCCGTTCGTGCGGTGCCCGAGCGGTCCCGGATGCCCGGGCTCACTGTGGTCGTGCGGATCGAGATGCTCGCCGTCGCCCTCGTCGGACGGCATCCGGGACTCGGAGCACGCGCGGCACAGCAGCCGCACCGACGAGGACCAGTCCTCGGCGGCGAAACCGGCGTCGGCGGCCAGCTGCTCCAGGGCGTCCCGGTCGTCCTCGGTCGCGGCCTCCAGCAGCACGACCCAGGTGGGCACGGGCGAGGGCGCCCACAGCTCGATCTCGTCGAACACGGGATAGGCGTGCCCGGCGCTCGTGGTGCGCTCCCCGTGGGGCACCCCGTCGTGCAGCACGACCTCGCCCCAGCGGCGCCCGGAGGACGGCAGCGGGATGGACAGCACCTCGATCCGTGAGGGATCCAGCCGGCGCCCCCACACGACCTCGGCCTCGCCCTCCGGCGACAGCCGCACGGCGGCGCTGCCCAGATCCATCCCGGCGGGCTCGGTGGAGACGGTGGCCCCACCGGGCACCCGCAGCCCGTAGGCCTGCCAGGCGCGGCGGGCCAGCGGCCAGTCCTGCAGGGCGGTGGCCGCGATGCCCACGTTCCACCAGTCCGGTGCGCCGGTCTCCCGGTCGAGCAGGGCCACGGCGCGCAGTCCGGCCGCGCGCGCCTGCTCCCAGTCGTGGCGGAACTTGTGCAGCAGGGCGAGGTTGAACCAGGACTCCGAGAGCCACGGCTCCAGGTCCGCGGCGCGGGTCAGCAGCGCACCCGCGTCCTCGTACCGGCCGTCGCCGATCAGCGTGAACGCGCGGTCGGTGGCCTGCCGCCAGGAGGCGGAGGGCCGGTGTCGTCCCTTCCCGAAGATCCTCACGATTCCCGCCTGCCAGTCCCTTGCGATTCCCGCCTGCCGGTTCCCTGCCGTTTGCGGGGTCACGCGCGAGCAGTGCCCCCGAACACCCTCTCCTCGCATCCAACCACGTACCGCCGGACGGGCGCTCATTACCCATGGGTTACCCCGCTGTAGGCAAGGTCAGACCGTCTCTCTGCAACACCCTCGCGAGTGACTCCACGACCTCGGGCTGGTAGTCGCGCGCACAGGCGAGACGCAGCCGCTCCAGCGCGCTGAGAGGTCCCCCGGGACCCGCTGTCTCCCGTGCCATCTCCTCGTAGGCGTTCACGGCCCGGACGATCCTGGCGCTGACCGGCTGGTCCCGGTAGGGGTCCGCCTGCCGTTCCACGACGACCGCGACCTCGGCGTCCACCCCGGTCTGCCGGACCACGGCGCCGCCGAGGAGCGCGATACGCCGCTGTTCCTCGGTGGGCAGCGCGGCGGTGGCGCCAGCCGGCACCGGGTCGACGAGGCTGAGCTGCCCGATGTCGTGCATGAGCGCCGCGTGCTCCAGCACGGTGAGCTCGGGCTCGCTCAGGCCCAGCTCACGGCCGACGGCCCGGCTGAGGGCGGCGACCCGGCGGGCGTGCCCGGGGGGCGTGTACCCGGCGATCTCGGTGGCGCGCGCCAGGGAGGCGATGGTCTGCCGGTAGGTGGTGCGCACGGCCGCGTAGCGCCGGTAGGAGAGCTGGGTGAGCAGCAGCGGCAGCGAGAACACGGGCAGCGCCCACAGGCCCACCACCGCGACGGCCGGCGACATCACGGCGCCGGTCGCGCAGACGGCGGAGCCGATGCCGAGCCTGGCGCGCAGTTCGTCCCGCAGCAGCGGCCCGAACGGCCAGCGGGTGCGGGAGTGCGCCAGGGCGGCGGCGAGCACGGCGTCGCACAGGGTGGTGAGCACCAGCAGGGAGACGACCAGCAGGGTGTACGCGGGTCCGCCCCAGCCGTGCGGTCCCGGTCGGCGGTAGACCGGCTGGAAGCAGAGGGCGGCGAAGCCCACGGTCAGCAGGCGGCGGGTGAGGTGGTCGGCGGTGGAGCCGCGGCCCCGGGCCGCATGCGGGACACAGCCGGCGAGGGCGGCCGCGAGGACCACGGTGACGACCTGCGGCACCCCTTGGTGGGTGGGCCGTCCGGCGATCTGCCCGAGCAGGGCGTAGGACAGCGCCCCGGCCGCGCCGAGGGGTGCGGGCTCCCGCTCGTCGCTGCCGCTCCACCGGGACAGCTCCCCGACGGCGATGAGCACGCCGAAGGCGAGGGCGGCGGCGGGTTCCTCCAGGCCGTGCCAGAGGGTCAGGCCGAGGCAGCCGGCGGCGAGCAGCGCTGCGGTCGTGTGGGCGAGGGCGAGAGGGAGGCGGCCGGCGGTCATGCGCCGCCCCCGCCGTGCCACCGCCCGGCCGGCTGACCGGCCACGGGCAGGGCCGACGGTGTTACGTCCCCGGGCCGCCCGTCCCGGTGCTGCTCGTCGGCGGTCACCGCCGGGTACCAGCCCTGGCCGTTCCCGGTCTCGTCCGAGCCTGGACGCCCCCAGCGCTCCAGCGCGCGGATCAGCGCGTGCACCATCGCCGGGTCGAACTGCGTGCCCGCGCACCGCCGCAGTTCCTCCAGTGCCGCCGCGACGGGCCGGGCGCGCCGGTAGGAGCGGGTCGACGTCATCGCGTCGAAGGCGTCGGCGACCGCGACCACCCGTGCGGACTCCGGGATATGGCCGCCTCTCAGCCCGTAGGGATATCCGGTGCCGTCGAGCCGCTCGTGGTGGTGGAGGATCGCGGACCGTGCCTCGCCGAGGAACCCGATGCCGCGGACGATCTCATGGCCGTACTCCGGGTGCAGCTCGATGATCCGGCGCTCCTCGGGGGTGAGCGGTCCGTCCTTGCGCAACAGCCGGGTCGGCACGCCGAGTTTGCCCACGTCGTGCAGGATCCCAGCGAACCGCAGCACCTCGACCCGGTGGTCGTCCAGACCCAGTTCACGCGCGATCATCATGGAGGCCTGTCCGACGCGTTCGCTGTGGCCGCGGGTGTATCCGTCCTTGAGGTCGACGGCCAGGACGAGCGCGCGGATCGTCGCCTGGTGGGCGGCCCGTTCCCGGTGGTACTGGGCGAAGACCCAGCAGGAGACGTACATGGGCAGCAGCACGAGCAGCGCGGTCGCCGGCCCGTAGGGGCTGCGCCACAGCACGGCCATCATCAGCCCGGCGAGCCCGTGCACGGAGACGGGTGCGAGGGAGCGCAGGAACAGCCCGCGCCAGGCGGTGCGCGCCGGTGCCCGGCACCGCTGCCGCGAGGGTTCGGGCGGTGCTCCCACGCCGAGCGCCAGGATGCCGCCGTCGAGGGCGGTGAGCACCAGACAGAAGGCCACGACGGCGGCCGCGGCGGTCAGCAGGGCGTGCGGGAAGTGGGGACCGGTCACCGCGGTGGGGCCGCCGAGGGACCGGTGGACGCTGGACGCGGCCCACACGGCGAGGGAGAGCCGTGCGGCCCGCCAGGCGCGGCGCGGCCAGGACGGCCGTTCGGCGCCGTGGGCCCCCAGGGCACCCGGCAGCGGTACGAGCGCGGCGGCCGCGGGCGGCAGCAGAAACGCCCCGGCGAGGAGTACGGGGTAGAAGGTGCCCATGCCGTCCGGGACCCGGTGGCCGCCGGGGGGCGCGGGGGTGGTCCGTCCGGCTCGGGTACGGCCGAGGGTCCGGGGCAGGGGCAGCTGTTCGCAGCCGACGTAGAGCGCGGCGAGCAGCGCGACCGCCCACCAGGAGACGGAGAGGTCCGGCAGGGGGGCCAGGCACCCCAGGGCGCCGAGCACGGCGCAGCCGACGTACACGACTGCCGACGGCCGGACCGGCCCCATGACGTACCTCCCCCGAACCCGCGCCGTTGTCCCGGACCGGGTGGGTCCGGTCATGCCCCGTTCAGGCTCGGGAGCCTAGAGGGGAGCGCAGCCCAGGAGGGTGGCTTTGGGGGGAATCCGTGGGCCTATGACCCACGGATTAGCACGTTCGGGTGACGAACCGTCAAGGATTGACCGCCGCTTCGAACAAGAGTTCAAGGGCTGTCGCGGTCAGGAGTTCAGGACTCCCGCTGCGTCGCCGTCACATCGTGCTCGGGCACCGTCTGACCCGAACGGATCAGCTCGATGCGGCCCATGACCTTCGCCCGAAGGTCGCTCGGCACGTCGTCATGGCCGCAGCACCGCTTGACCAGCTTCTTCACGGCCTGCTCCAGACCGTACTTCTCGAGGCACGGCGAGCATTCCTCGAAGTGGTGCTGGATCTTCGTGCGGTCCACGTCCGGCATCTCACGGTCGAGGAACTCGTAGAGATGGTCGAGGACCTCAGTGCAGTCCGTCTCGTGCGGCTCTCCGCAGCTCATGAGCCCGAGCCTTTCGCTTCGTCCGACTCTCCGGCGCCGGCCGGGACCAGCCCGCGCTCGCGGGCGTAGTCCTCGAGCATGCCGCGCAGTTGACGGCGGCCCCGGTGCAACCGGGACATCACCGTACCGATGGGTGTCCCCATGATGTCCGCGATCTCCTTGTACGCAAAGCCCTCTACGTCTGCGAGATAGACGGCGATGCGGAATTCCTCGGGGATCGCCTGCAGCGCCTCCTTGACGTCCGAGTCGGGCAGGTGGTCGAGCGCCTGCGACTCGGCGGAGCGCAGACCGGTCGACATGTGCGACTCGGCGCGCGCCAGCTGCCAGTCCTCGATCTCGTCGGCCGCGCTGCGCTGGGGTTCGCGCTGCTTCTTGCGGTACGAGTTGATGAACGTGTTGGTGAGGATCCGGTACAGCCAGGCCTTCAGGTTGGTGCCCTCGCGGAACTGGTGGAAGGACGCGTACGCCTTCGCGTAGGTCTCCTGCACCAGGTCCTCGGCGTCCGCCGGGTTGCGCGTCATGCGCAGCGCGGCGGAGTACATCTGGTCGAGGAATTCCAGCGCGTCCCGCTCGAAGCGCGCACTGCGCGCGGAGGACGACTCCGCGCTCGTCCCCCGGCCCTCGGGCTGCTCCGCCTGGCCGTGTTCGGTCCCTGCGTCGGTACCGGTGACCGGACCCACCTCCTCCAGCGACGTGGCAGAACCGAAACCGGTCCCACTGAGATCGGAGGATAGACGAACACCCTTGCTCGCCGCCGCCTGAACAGAGGCGGCCTTCGACGCGTGCAGCACCGTCCAGTCCAGGTCAACGCTGCTGCTGCGGCTCGGGCAGATGGTCGAACCCATGCGGCGGACTTCCTCTCGTCGTGCGGTGCAGCACGGCCGGTGCTGTCTGATTCCGCACAACAGTGGTCCGCCCCGCAACATTCCCGGGCGTCACCCGGACGACTCGAGTGACATGACCCACTTCGTCACGGCGCCGGTGATGATCTCCAGCGCCTGCTCCTGGCCGAGCTCCGCGCGCTTGGGGACCGCGAAGCCGTGATCGGCGTACGGCACCTCGACGATCTCGTAGGAGCCCTGCGGGAACTCCTCCGGTCCGCCGAAGGGGTCCCGGCCGCCCTGGACCACCAGGGTGGGCACACCGGCCCCCAGCAGCTCGTCGGCGCGGGACTTCTCGGGCCGGCCCGGCGGGTGGAGCGGGAAGCTCAGCGCGAGGACCGCGACGGCACCGAGGTCGGCGGCCGTGCGGCAGGCGACCCGGGCCCCGGCGCTGCGACCGCCCGCGACCACGGGCAGCCCCGGCCCCGCCAGGGCTGGCCACACCCCGTGCCAGCCCGCGTCCAGCGTCTTAGGCGCGGGGGCCACCTTCCTGCCGGCGACGCGCCAGGGCTGCTCGACCAGCGCCACGGTCACCCCGTGCGCGGGCAGGACCCGGGCGAGCGCCTGGAGGTCGCGCGCCTCGACGCCGCCGCCGGCGCCATGGCCGAGGGCGAGCACCAGCGCGGCCTCGCGCGCCCGGTGCCAGGTGACACGGGCCGTACCGGCCTCGGTCTCCACGCTCTGCGTCGCGTCATCCGTCACGTCCGCCGCCCTCCGGCCGCCCTGCGCGGCCTGTCGCCTCGGTCCCGCGTCCCCTCGGGACACGTCAGAAGAGTGTGCCCTCCTCGGGGGCCGCCAGCTCCTTCAGCAGCTCCGGGCCGTTGTTGCGGACACTGCTGACCGCCGTGGAGACCGGGTAGGCGCGCATCAGACCCGTGGGCGGCGCCTGGAGCAGGGAGCGCAGATCGTCCGGGTCTGTGCGGGCGGGATCCAGCCAGGCGTCCCAGCGGTCGGGGGTGAGCATCAGGGGCATGCGCGGGTGGATCTCGGCCAGGGAGCCCGGCCCGTCGGCGGGGGCCACGGCCAGCGGGGTCGTCTCCGCCTCCGTCGTGATCACCGAACAGGTCGCCCACCAGGCGCGCGGGTGGTCGTCGGGCAGCGTCCGGTCCCGCCAGAACTCGTAGAGACCGGCCATCGCGAAGACCGAGCCGTCGGCGGGCAGCACGAAGTACGGCTGCTTGCGCGGCCTCTTCTTCCGGCCCTCGACCTCCAGGTCGCGTTCCTGAGCGCCGGTGACCCACTCGTAGTAACCGTCGGCGGGGACGATGCAGCGGCGGGCGGCGAAGGCGCGGCGGTAGGACGGCTTCTCGTGCACGGTCTCCGCGCGTGCGTTGATCATCCGCGCGGCGCCCTCGGGCGACTTGGCCCAGGACGGGACGAGGCCCCAGGTGAGCCTGCGCAACTGGCGAACCGGCCGTTGGTCGTCGGCGTCCTTCAGTGGACGGTCCAGGATCGCGTAGACCTGCTTGGTCGGGGCCACGTTGTAGTCGGGTGCCAGCGTCTCCTCGGGCTCCCACTTCTCGATGTCAAAGGTTCCTACGAGATCCTCGGGCCTGCGACTCGCTGCATACCGTCCGCACATACGTGCCACCCTGCCAGATCCGCCCACAGCCCAGGAGCCACTCACCGCAATGGACAGCCTCGCCTCCACATCCCTGAGCGCCCTCCCCGACCTGTGGGACCGGATCTTCGGAAGCCAGCCCGATCCCGATCTGTGGGTGGTGATCGCCACCCTGGTCGCCGCGCTCGCCGTGGTCGTCCCGCGGGGTGCCTGGCGGATCGCCCGCAACGCCATCACCATCGCGCACGAGGGCGGCCACGGACTGATCGCGCTGCTGACCGGCCGTACGCTCACGGGCATCCGGCTCCACTCCGACACCAGCGGCCTCACGGTCAGCCGTGGCAAGCCGTACGGCCTCGGCATGATCCTCACCGCCGCCGCGGGCTACACCGCTCCCCCACTGCTCGGTCTTGGCGGCGCGGCGCTGCTCGCCGCCGGGCACATCACACTGCTGCTGTGGCTGGCCACCGCACTGCTGCTGATCATGCTGGTGATGATCCGCAACGCGTACGGGGTGCTGACCGTGGTCCTCACCGGCGGCACCTTCCTGCTGGTGTCCTGGCTGGCCGGCCCTCAGGTGCAGGCGGCGTTCGCGTACGCGGTGGTGTGGTTCCTGCTGCTCGGCGGCGTACGCCCGGCCTTCGAGCTCCAGGCGAAGCGCTCGCGCGGCGGCGCCGGGGACTCGGACGCGGACCAGCTGTCCCGGCTCACCCATGTACCTGCGGCGATGTGGCTCTTCCTGTTCCACGTGGTGTCGCTGTGCTCGCTGATGGGCGGCGCACAGTGGCTGCTGCGGCTCTGACGGACCGCACCTGCACGTTCCGGGCCACTACCAGACCAGGATTTCGCTCCGGTTTCGCCCTTTTTGATCAAGATCTACGGACTGGCCCAGCCACTACAGTGGGGCGCATGACCGTGAACCCCGCGCACACCGCCCTCTGGACCGCCCCGCACGCGAGCGGAGCCGTCGACGCGACGGTCCACGTGCCCGGGTCCAAGTCGGTCACCAACCGTGCCCTCGTCCTCGCCGCGCTCGCCTCCGAGCCGGGCTGGCTGCGCCGCCCCCTGCGCTCGCGCGACACCCTGCTCATGGCCGGCGCCCTGCGCGCGCTCGGCGTCGGCATCGAGGAGGGGGTCGGCCCCGACGGCTCCGGGGAGACCTGGCGGGTCATTCCGGCCGCGCTGCACGGACCGGCCACGGTCGACGTCGGCAACGCCGGCACCGTGATGCGCTTCCTGCCCCCGGTGGCCGCGCTCGCCGACGGCCTCGTGCGCTTCGACGGCGACCCCCGCTCGTACGAGCGCCCCCTGAACGGCGTGATCGACGCCCTGCGCGTCCTCGGCGCCCGCATCGACGACGACGGCCGCGGCGCCCTGCCGCTGACCGTGCACGGCGGCGGCGCGCTGGACGGCGGCCCGGTGTCCGTCGACGCGTCCTCCTCGTCCCAGTTCGTCAGCGCCCTGCTGCTGTCGGCGCCGCGCTTCAACCAGGGCGTCGAGGTCCGCCACACCGGCTCGACGCTGCCCTCCATGCCGCACATCCGTATGACCGTGGACATGCTGCGCGCGGTGGGCGCACAGGTGGACACCCCGGAGTCGGGCGGCGAGCCGAACGTCTGGCGGGTCACGCCGGGCGCCCTGCTGGGCCGGGATCTGACCGTCGAGCCGGATCTGTCCAACGCCCAGCCGTTCCTCGCGGCCGCGCTGGTCACCGGCGGCAAGGTCGTCATCCCGGACTGGCCGGCCCGCACGACCCAGCCCGGCGACCGGCTGCGCGAGATCTTCACCGAGATGGGCGGCGCCTGCGAGCTGACCGAGCGCGGCCTCGAATTCACCGGTTCGGGTGCCCTCCACGGGATTGATGTGGACCTGAGCGAGGTCGGCGAGCTGACCCCGGGCATCGCGGCGGTCGCTGCCCTGGCCGACTCCCCGTCGACCCTGCGCGGGGTGGCGCATCTGCGACTGCACGAGACGGACCGGCTGGCCGCGCTCACCAAGGAGATCAACGAGCTGGGCGGCGACGTCACCGAGACCGCCGACGGACTGCACATCCGCCCGCGCCCCCTGCACGGCGGCGTCTTCCACACCTACGACGACCACCGGATGGCCACGGCGGGCGCCGTCATCGGTCTCGCGGTCGACGGCGTGCAGATCGAGAACGTGGCGACGACGGCCAAGACCCTGCCGGACTTCCCCGAGCTGTGGGCCGGGATGCTCGGGAACTGACGGGCGGACCGAGATCATGCGCCGCTACGGCAAGCACACCGACGAGGACGACATCCGCAGCCGCCCCAACCGCAAGGGCAACCGGCCGCGTACGCACATCCGCCCCAAGCACGAGGACGCGGCGGAGGGCATGGTCCTCACCGTGGACCGCGGCCGGCTGACCTGTCTCGTCGACGGCCGTGCGGTCGTCGCGATGAAGGCCCGGGAACTCGGCCGCAAGGCGGCGGTGGTCGGCGACCGCGTCGCCCTGGTCGGCGATCTGTCCGGCGCCAAGGACACCCTCGCCCGCATCGTCCGCATCGAGGAACGCTCGTCCGTCCTGCGCCGTACGGCGGACGACGACGATCCGTACGAGCGCGTGGTCGTCGCCAACGCAGACCAGCTGGCCATCGTCACCGCCCTCGCCAACCCGGAGCCGCGCCCGCGGCTGATCGACCGCTGTCTGGTCGCCGCCTACGACGGCGGCCTCGAACCGCTCCTGGTGATGACGAAGTCCGACCTCGCCCCGCCCGACAAGCTCCTGGAGCTGTACGGGGCACTGGACATACCGTACGTCGTCACCAGTCGCGAGGAGCTGGAGAGCGGCGGCGCGGCGGACCACGTGCGCGAGCATCTGGACGGCAAGGTCACGGCGTTCGTCGGGCACTCCGGCGTGGGCAAGACGACGCTGGTCAACGCACTGGTGCCCAAGGACCGGCGGCGCACGACGGGCCATGTCAACGCGGTCACCGGCCGTGGGCGGCACACCACCACGTCGGCGCTCGCGCTGCCCCTGGGTGACGGCCGCGACGGCTGGGTGATCGACACCCCGGGGGTGCGGTCCTTCGGCCTCGCGCACATCGACCCCTCCCGCGTCATCCACGCCTTCCCGGACCTGGAGCCCGGCACCGAGGGCTGTCCGCGGGCGTGCAGCCACGACGAGCCGGACTGCGCGCTGGACACCTGGGTGGCCGAGGGGCACGCGGACCCGGCACGGCTGTACTCGCTGCGCCGGCTGCTGGCCACGCGTGAGCGGAAGGACGGGGACTGACCTCCCCCGACCCCCTCGCGTCTGGCCTGCTCGTGTTTGCGTCCACCGCACTCAGGTAATTGCTTAACTCGCACCGGACCTGACCGGCCGACGAGGCAGTCGACGTGGGGACGCGGGAGGACGAGACATGGCGTGGCTGCTGGTCATCGTGGCCGGACTCCTGGAGACCGGCTTCGCCGTCTGTCTCAAGCTCTCGCACGGATTCACCCGACTCTGGCCCACGGTCGCGTTCTGCAGCTTCGCCCTCGGCAGCTTCGGTCTCCTCACCCTGTCCCTGAGAAAGCTGGACGTGGGCCCGGCGTACGCGGTGTGGACCGGGATCGGCGCGGCGGGAACGGCGATCTACGGCATGGTGTTCCTGGGCGACCTGGTCTCGACCCTGAAGATCGTCTCGATCTCGCTGGTGATCGTGGGCGTGATCGGCCTCCAGCTGTCCGGATCGGCCCACTGAGGAACGCACCCGTCCAGGGCGTGGGGACCGCTGGGCGCGCCCTTACCGCACCGGCCGCGGCAGGGCCTGACGCACCAGCTCCGTGACCCCGCCCTCTCCCGGCGGGGCCGCGACACAGGACAGGGACAGCCGTACGACCAGTTCGCAGACGCGCGCCAGCTCCGCCGCCTCCGCCTTGGCCGGCACCGGTCCGGCCACCGCCGTGACGGCACGGTCGCGCACCAGGGACACGAAGTCCGCCGGGGACGGCAGCGGCCCGTCGGCCCGGCGCTGCGCGGGCACCGCGGAGGTGGACGGCACGGCCGCGAGCGTCGGCGCGGGCAGCCGCTCGCTCCAGCAGCCGGTGAGCATGGCGCGTACGAGTGGGTTGCCGTGGGCGGCGGAGGTCATCCACTCGGCGATCGCGGCCAGCCGCTCCCGGGGGTCCGTGTGCACGGCCAGCGCCCGGTCGACACCGGCGAGATAGCCGTCCGCCTCCCGCCGCACCAGGGCCCGGGCGAGCCCCTCCTTGCTGCCGAACTCGTTGTAGAGGGTCTGGCGGGAGACACCGGCCGCCGCGGCCACGTCCACCATGCGCACGGCGGCCCACGGGCGCCGCGCGAGCGCCGTATAAGCGGCGTCCAGTAGGGATTCCCGCGCTGCAGGCATCATCGCCTCCCTCGGGCCGGCGGCTCTGACGCACAGATTTGACGTGCGGGCCAGCACTGTCAAGGGTTCGCGGCGGTGCAAGGGGGCGCCCAGGGTCCGGTACACGCCGCGATCACGCCACCGCGCCTGGCCAGCGCGGCGCACGCCGCAGCCCTGGACGGCCGCGACCTCGGGGAGCCCTGGAAGACCCCCGGGTCGTCTGGCCCTGCCCCGGAACGGGCGGATACGGTTCGTTCATGCCCGACTATCTCGATGACCTGCGGCTCGCGCATGTACTCGCGGACGCCGCGGACGCCGCGACCATGGCCCGGTTCAAGGCCCTCGACCTCAAGGTCGAGACCAAACCGGACATGACACCGGTGAGCGAGGCCGACAAGGCCGCCGAGGAGCTGATCCGCGGCCAGCTGCAGCGCGCCCGGCCGCGGGACGCGATCCTCGGCGAGGAGTACGGCATCGAGGGCACGGGGCCGCGCCGCTGGGTCGTCGACCCGATCGACGGCACCAAGAACTACGTGCGCGGAGTGCCGGTCTGGGCCACCCTGATCTCCCTGATGGAAGCGGGCGAGGGGGGCTATCAGCCTGTCGTCGGCGTCGTCTCCGCGCCCGCGCTGAACCGCCGCTGGTGGGCCGCCAAGGGGCACGGCGCGTTCACCGGCCGCAGCCTGTCCTCGGCGTCCCGGCTGCGGGTCTCCCGCGTGGCGGAGCTGTCGGACGCCTCCTTCGCGTACTCCTCGCTGTCCGGCTGGGAGGAGCAGGGACGGCTGAACGGCTTCCTGGACCTGACGCGCGCGGTGTGGCGCACCCGCGGCTACGGCGACTTCTGGCCGTACATGATGGTCGCCGAGGGCTCGGTGGACATCTGCGCCGAGCCGGAGCTGTCCCTGTGGGACATGGCGGCGACCGCGATCGTCGTGACCGAGGCCGGCGGCTCCTTCACGGGTCTCGACGGCCGCCCGGGCCCGCACAGCGGCAATGCGGCCGCGTCGAACGGGCTGCTCCACGACACCCTGCTGGACTATCTGAGCGGCCGCTACTAGACGTCTCTGCCGCCGTCGGTCCGCCATCGGTGCGTCCAACGGTGCTGTTGTGCACCGCAAGCGCCCCTGAACTCACGACGCGCGCCCTCTTGTTGACCCGCGCTTTGCCTGCAACCCTGGGAATCCCCCACTTGTGAATTTGTGAAGCGCGGAACAGGCGCCTCCGGCGGGCGGCATCCTTCGGATCCGGGGCCCTGAGCCAGTGCATTCCGCACACCCCAGGAGGTGGCTTCGTCCATGCTCGTCCGCGACGCCATGAGCACGATGGTCCTCACCATCGGCCCCGCACACACCCTGCGCCAGGCAGCAACCCTGATGTCGGCCCGCCGCGTCGGCTCGGCCGTGGTCCTCGATCCGGACGCCGGCGGGCTCGGCATCCTCACCGAACGTGACATCCTGAACTCCGTCGGCCTCGGCCAGAACCCCGACACCGAGCGGGCCGATGCCCACACCACCACGGACGTGGTCTTCGCCGCGCCCACCTGGACCCTCGAAGAGGCCGCGGCCGCCATGGCCCACGGCGGCTTCCGGCATCTGATCGTGCTCGACCGCGACGAACCGGTCGGGGTCGTCTCGGTCCGCGACATCATCCGCTGCTGGGCCCCGGCCCGACAGCGGGTGCCCGCCGGGGCCCGGTAGAGCCACCCTCAGCCCGCGGACACCCCTCCGACCCGCCGCGGGCACACGAACGGGCCGGACTCCCTCGGGAGTCCGGCCCGTCCCCTACGACAAGCGGTCCAACCCGGGTCAGCCGCGCAGGGCCTGGACCGCGGCCTCCAGGCGCTTGCCGAAGTCCCCGTCGGCCTGACGGAAGTTGTTGATCGCGCGCTCGACGATGTCGTCGCGCGAGACCTTCGAGATGGCGCCCGCGAGGTTGCCGATCAGGCGCTCCTTCTCCCCCTCCGACATGAGCCGGTAGAGGTTGCCCGCCTGCACGAAGTCGTTGTCCTCGGCGTGGACCGGAGCCTCGTGGGTGCCGGTGCCGGCCGTGAAGGCGTCGAACGGCTGCCACAGCGGACGGTCCGTCTGGAACGGGCCGCCGAAGCTGTTCGGCTCGTAGTTCTTCGCACCCTTGTGGCGGCCGTCGTACAGGTAGCCGTCGCGGGAGTTGGTGCGCGCCTCGGTGGCGTGCGGACGGTTCACCGGCAGGTGGTCGGCGTTGATGCCGACGCGGTAGCGGTGGGCGTCGCCGTAGGCGAAGAGGCGGCCCTGGAGCATCTTGTCCGGCGAGGGACCGATGCCCGGCACGAAGTGGGCGGGGCTGAAGATCGACTGCTCCACCTCGGCGAAGATGTTCTCCGGGTTGCGGTTGAGCTCCAGCTTGCCGATCTCGATCGGCGGGTAGTCCTCGTGCGGCCACACCTTGGTGAGGTCGAACGGGTTGAAGCGGTAGGTCGCCGCGTCCGCCGCCGGCATGATCTGGACCTGCACGGTCCAGCTCGGGAACTCGCCGCGCTCGATGGCCTCGCGCAGGTCGCGCTGGTGCGAGTCGGGGTCCTCACCGGCGAGCTTGTTGGCCTCGTCGTTGGTGAGGGTCTTGATCCCCTGGTCCGTCTTGAAGTGGTACTTGACCCAGAAGGCCTCGCCCGCCTCGTTGTTCCACTGGTAGGTGTGCGAGCCGTAACCGTTCATGTGGCGGTACGACGCCGGGATGCCGCGGTCGCCGTGCAGCCAGGTCACCTGGTGGGTGGACTCGGGCGACAGACCCCAGAAGTCCCAGACGTTGTCCGGCTCCTGCGAACCGGTGTAAGGGTCGCGCTTCTGGGTGTGGATGAAGTCGGGGAACTTGATGGCGTCCTTGACGAAGAACACCGGGGTGTTGTTGCCGACGAGGTCGTAGTTGCCCTCCTCGGTGTAGAACTTCAGCGCGAAGCCGCGGGGGTCACGCACGGCGTCCGCGGCACCCAGGTTGCCCGCCACGGTCGAGAAGCGCAGGAAGACCTCGGTCTGCTTGCCGACCTCGGAGAGGAACTTGGCACGCGTGTACTGGGTGACATCGGCGGTGAGGGTGAAGGTGCCATAGGCGCCCGCGCCACGGGCGTGCACCACACGCTCCGGGATGCGCTCCCGGTTGAAGTGGGCCAGCTTCTCGAAGAGGTGCTGATCCTGAACGAGAACCGGGCCGCCGACGCCCGCGGTCTCACTGTTCTGGTTGTCGGCTACCGGAGCACCGGCTTCCGTCGTGAGCGGTCCCTGCGTCACTGCGCCTCCTGCATCGTTTCTGACCAACCCTGTCTCTTGGCCAAAGTCGATGTCGATCCTACAATGGACAATGTCTAAGTCAAGCAAAGCTCCAAAGTCACACCCATTCGGGACCTGGTCCCCTTGCTGTTAGGCTGGTCTGTATGAGTGACCTGTTGGAACGGCTGCGCGGACGCGGATGGCGGATGACCGCGCAGCGGCGTGTCGTGGCCGAGGTCCTCGACGGTGAACACGTCCACCTGACGGCCGACGAGGTGCATGCGCGGGCCGTCGCCAGGTTGCCCGAGATCTCCCGGGCGACCGTCTACAACACGCTGGGTGAGCTCGTGTCCCTCGGTGAGATCCTCGAGGTCGCGACGGACAAGCGCGCCAAGCGGTACGACCCGAACGCCCACCGGCCGCACCACCACCTGGTCTGCGCCCGCTGTGGCGCGATCCGTGACGTCCACCCGACCGGCGACCCGATGGCCGACCTTCCGACCTCGGAGCGCTTCGGCTTCACGGTCTCGGACGTCGAGGTGACGTACCGCGGGCTGTGCCCGGACTGCGTGACGGCATAAGCACGGCTCTCCCGGGGGCCCCGGCACCGCACAGGTGCCGGGGCTGTCTGCTGTGCGGGCCGCGTCCATGGCGGGTGATCTTCCCCGGGGCTCGCTCGCGTACTCATCCCCCGGGGGGCGGGATTCGGCTGTTCTCCGACGGACGAAAATCCGTGCTCCGGCGGACGAGACAGGCGATCAGCGGCCGTATACAAGTCAGGGCCGGAACCCTTTCGGATTCCGGCCCTGGCCTTCAGTAGCGGGGACAGGATTTGAACCTGCGACCTCTGGGTTATGAGCCCAGCGAGCTACCGAGCTGCTCCACCCCGCGTCGGTGAACGCAACATTACGTCAACAGCGCGGACAGAGGCAAATCACTCCCGCGAGGCGGGGCCGCCGGGGCGGGACGGGCCTGGCGCGGCCCTCGCCGCCACGGGTCGCGCAGGTCGTCACGCCGACAGCTCCTGCCGCAGTGCGTCCCGCAGTCGCTCGGCCCGTTCGGACACCTCGGCCGGCCCGAGCGACACGGCCCGGTCGGCCCACCGCTGACCCTCCGCCAGCTCTCCCCGTCGCGCGTACACAAGGGCCAGCCGCAGCGCCGCCCGGCCGTGGCCCGCGTCCGCCGCCCGCGTCCACCACAGCGCGGCCTCCGGCTCGCTCCCCTCCCGGGCCAGCAGCAGTCCCAGGTTGAACGCCCCGTTGCGCGATCCGCCCTCGGCAGCCTCCCGGTACCACCGGGCCGCCTCCACGACATCACCTCGCGCCGCGGCCAGCATGCCGACCCGCACCTGCGCCCGCCGGTGTCCTTGCGTCGCCGCCCGCTCGTACCACTCCTCGCACTCGCTCTTCTCCTGCGACGCCTCCCCCAGCTCGTGGGCGGGCGGGGGCGGTCGGCGCGCGTCCAGCACGGTGGCCAGCCGATAGGCGGCCTCGGCGCTGCCGCCCCCGGCGGCGCACCGCAGATGCCGCTCGGCCGTCTGCTCGTCCCCGTCCCGCAGCCGCGCGATCCCGACCTGGAGGGCGGCCTCGGTGTGCCCGGCGGCCGCCGCCCGCTCGTACCAGGCGAGCGCCGTCGTGTCGTCGCCGCGCCCGGCGTGCAGAATCCCGAGGTTGAAGGCGGCGTCCACGCTCCCCGCCTCCGCGGCCTTGGAGAACCACGGCTCGGCGCCCGTCGTGTCCCCGCCGTGCAGCAGCAGGATGGCGAGCGCGTTCGCCGCCTCGCGGTGCCCGCTGTAGGCCGCCCGCCGGTACCACTGCTCGGCGTGCGCGGTGCGGCCCTGCTCCGCGCAGAGCAGGGCCAGGTTGTAGGCGCCGTTGATGTCGCCCGCGTCCATCGCGGCCCGGTACCAGCGCTCGGCGGTCTGCGTCTCGCCCCGCTCGGCGTGCAGCGCGCCGAGTGCGTTCGCCGCGTTGCCGTCGCCCTCCTGCGCGGCCCGCAGCCACCACACGGCGGCGCTCTCGGTGTCCCCCGCGTCCCGCAGCAGGAAGCCGAGCGCGCAGGCGGCCCGCGCCTCGCCGTCCTTGGCGCTCGTCAGATACCAGCGCCCCGCCTCCTTCAGCTCCCCCCGCTTCTCCAGGATCGCGCCGAGGTGCAGCGCGGCCCGGCGGTGGCCGCGCGCGGCGGCCTGCCGATACCACTGCTCGGCCTCCTCCGGGCCGGACGCCCTGACACCGTTGTCACCGACGGTCTCCTGGACCTCCAGGGCCCTGCGGTCCAGTGTCCGCGCCAGCCGGTAGGCGGCCTCGCGGTGACCGCGCTCGGCGGCGGCCCGCATCCACCGCTCGGCGCTCTCGTCACCACGGTGCTCCAGCAGATCCGCGAGCGCGTACGCGCCGAGGGTGTGACCCTGTTCCGCGGACTGGCGCAGCCAGTACTCCGCGGCGGGTTCGTCGCCGCGCTCGCGGTGGTGCCGGCCGAGCGCGTGCGCCGCGGCGGCCGACCCGGCGACGGCGGCGACCCGCCACCAGCCCGCGGCCTCGTCGGCGTACCCCCGCTGGTGCAGCAGGACACCCAGGTTGTTGGCCGCGGCACGGTCACCCGCGGCGGTGGCGGCACGCAGCTGGGGCTCGGCCCCGTCCAGATCGCCACGGCGCAGCAGCATCGCCCCGAGGACGCTCATCGCCTCGATGTCACCGGCCTCCGCGGCGAGTCGGTTGCGTACCTCCTCGACGGCCTCACCGGTCTCGACGACGGCCTCCCCGGTCTCGACGGCCTCGCCTTTTTCGCCCACCTCGTCCCGCCTGGCGGGCTGCACAATTCGCCCTGATTCGAACAGAGTTGCCTTGTCCCCCATAACGTCCATCGTCGCACCACCTGCAACCTGGGTACACCTGGTATACCGCAGCCAGTGAGGTCACTTCAGCGTTTTGTCGACATGCCCACAGAGAGACAAGTCAAACACAGAGGAGGCCAACTGCCCGCGCATTCCGCCCCACTTCACATGAGTCGCCAGGTCACGCCGTACGCCTCGTCGTGTCTTCGCACGCCCCCGTCATGCGTCCGCACACGTCGAGGGCCCGGATCCTGATCAGGATCCGGGCCCTCGACTTCAGTAGCGGGGACAGGATTTGAACCTGCGACCTCTGGGTTATGAGCCCAGCGAGCTACCGAGCTGCTCCACCCCGCGCCGTTGTTGTGCAACAGTATCACGGCGCGGGAGGGCTCTCGGTTCAGCCGCCGCCCGAACCGCTGGGCGAACCGCTCGGGCTGCTGCTCGGTGAACCACTGGGTGAGCTGCCGGGCGAGCCGCTCGGACCGGCGGACGGGCTCGTGCCGCCCTTCGCCCCGCTGCTGCCGCCGGTGGTCTTGCCGGCCTTGGACTGTGCCTCCGCGGCCCGCTTCAGCGCGTCCTGAAGATCCTTCTGCGCCTGTCCGTACGCCCCCCAGTCACCCTTCTTGAGGGCCTCCTGGCCGGCGTCGAACGCCTTCTGGGCGTCCTGGAGCGCCTGTTGGACCGTCGGGTTTCCGGACGGCGGCGGCGGGTTGGTGGTCCCGGTCCCCGGCGGGGAGGTCGAGGTCTGCGCCCCGAAGACCTTGTCGAGCGCCTGGCCGAGGGTGTCCTCGAACGCCGTGTTGCCGCCGTAGGTCACCAGCACCTTGCGCAGCAGCGGGTACTTGAGGCCGCCACCGCGCACATAGACCGGTTCCACGTACAGCAGGCCGCCGTCGATCGGGACGGTGAGCAGGTTGCCGTACTCGATGTCCGAGTCACCGCCCTTGAGGAGCCTGATCGACTCGGCGATGTCCTGTTCGGAGTTGAACTGGCTCTGGACCTGCTTGGGGCCGTCGACCGTCTTGCTCGTCGGCAGCTTCAGGACTCTGATCTTGCCGTAATCGGGGCTGCCCGCCTCGGCGTTGACCGACATGAAGGCGCTCAGGTTGTCGCGGCCGTTCGGTGTGAACGTCGTCGTCAGCGAGAACGCCTGCGCGGACTGGTCGGGCATCTTCATGCTCAGGTAGTACGGCGGCACCGCGTTGCCCGACTTGTTGGTGGGGTCGTCCGGCACCTGCCACACCTCGCTGCCGCTGAGGAACGTCTGCGCGTCCTTCACGTGGTAGCGGGTGAGGAGTTCACGCTGAACCTTGAACAGGTCCTGCGGGTACCGCAGATGGGACATCAGCGAGGGCGAGATGTCGGTCCGCGGCTTCACGGTCCCCGGGAACGCCTTCATCCAGGTCTTCAGCACCGGGTCCTCGGTGTCCCACTGGTAGAGCTTGACCTCGCCGGTGTACGCGTCGACGGTCGCCTTCACCGAGTTGCGGATGTAGTTGACCTGGTTCTGCTGGGCCATCACCGCGCGCTGGGTGTTGCCGGCGGTGAGCGAGTCGGCCGTCGTGTCGCCGAGCGTCGTACGAGACGCGTAGGGATAGCCGTTCGTCGTCGTGTAGGCGTCGACGATCCACTGGATCCGGCCGTCGACGACCGCAGGGTAGGCGTCGCCGTCGATGGTCAGCCAGGGCGCGACCGCCTCCACGCGCTGCTTGGGCGTGCGGTTGTACAGGATCCGCGAGCCGTCGCCGATGGCGCCGGAGTAGAGGATCTGCGGCTCCCCGAACGCGACCGCGTACGCGGCCCGGTTGATCGGGTTGGAGAGGCTGACGCCGCTCTTGCCCTGGTAGGAGGTGGTCTTCTCGCCGCTGTCGTCGGAGTAGTCGATCTCCTTCTGGGGACCGCCGACGATCGAGTACTCGGTGGTCTTCTCGCCGTAGTAGATCCGCTGCTCGTACGTGCCGAGATCGCCGGAGGACGGCAGGTCGGACTCGGTGAACACGGGCTGGCCGTTGCCGTCGGCGGTGGTGCCCTTGGCGGAGACCACACCGTAGCCGTGGGTGTAGCGGAAGTGGTCGTTGATCCAGTTCTGCTTCGGGATGCCCGCCAGGTTCAGCTCACGCAGACCGATGACCGTGTCCTGGTCCTTGCCGTCCTTGGTGTAGCGGTCGACGTCCAGGTTGGTCGGGAAGGCGTAGTAGTTCTTCATCTGCTGCAGCTGCTGGAACGTCGGCGAGACGACGTTCGGGTCCAGCAGTCGGATGCTCGCCGTGGCGTCGGCGTCCGTGCGCAGCTTGTCCTTGTCCTTGGTGTTGCTCGTGCCGTCGTACTCGGTGACCTGGGCGTCGTCGATGCCGTAGGCCTCGCGGGTCGCCTTGAGGTTCTTCGCGACGTACGGCGCTTCCTTGGCCTGCTCGTTCGGCTGGACCTGGAACTTCTGCACGATCGCCGGGTACAGCCCGCCGATGAGGATCGCCGACAGGACCATCAGGCCGAAGCCGATGACGGGCAGCTGCCAGGTGCGCCGCCACAGGGTGGCGAAGAAGAGCAGCGCGCAGATGACCGCGATGCAGAACAGGATGGTCTTGGCGGGCAGGTAGGCGTTCGCGTCGACGTACCTCAGGCCGGTCCAGTCGCCGGTCGCCTTGAAGTCGCTGGACTTCACGGCGAGTCCGTACCGGTCGAGCCAGTAGGCGACCGCCTTCAGGGCGACGAAGACGCCGAGCAGCACCGACAGGTGTCCGGTCGCGGCGGCCGTGGCGCGCGCTCCCGGGGAGGTGAGCCGGAGACCGCCGTAGAGGTAGTGCGTGAGCGCGGCGGCGATCAGCGACAGCACCGTGGCGGCGAAGCCGAAGGCCAGCAGGAAGCGGTACCAGGGCAGGTCGAAGGCGTAGAAGGAGACGTCCAGGTGGAACTGGGGGTCCTTCTGGTGGAAGGGCACGCCGTTGACCCACATCAGCCAGGTCTGCCACTGGCCGGCCGCGGAGGCGCCCGCGATCAGGCCCACCAGGGCGGTGATCGCGAGGAGCAGCCACCTCTTGTAGGGCGCGATCCCCATCCGGTAGCGGTCGAGGCTCTGCTGCTCCATGGACATGGCACTCAGCGGCGGACGCATCCGGTGCGCGAGCCAGACGTTGAAGCCGACCGCGGCCGCCATCAGCAGACCGAAGACGAAGAAGAGCCCGATCTTGGTCCACAGTGTGGTCGTGAAGACGGACGAGTAGTTCACCGACCGGTACCAGAGCCAGTCCGTCCAGAAGCCGGCGAACATGACGAACGCCATACCGAGGACGGCGAGGACCCCCAGTGTCATGAGCAGGGTCCGGGCGCGCCCGGACGGACGGCCCACTCTGATCCGCGGCCCCGTCGGGCCTCCGCCGCGGTCCGGCATCTGGAAAGCCAAGGTGCGCACCTCGAAGTTCGCTGGTTGATCCGTGTTGATCCGTCAGGCCCCCGTGAACGCGGACCATGGATGAGGCTCCACCATCGCGGAGCCCCACCTATGCAACTTACTGGCGCTTTACTCGGTTCCCGATTCCGGGTGTGAACGAGGCAGGATTGTGACCATGTCCAACACTCCCATGGCAGCGAGCCCCCTCACCCGGGCCGTACTCGAGATCGACGAGTACGTCTCCGGCCTCGGGTGGGACCAGCCCGCTCGCCTCTTCGCCCTCGTCGACACCGCGCGACTGCGGGCCCAGGAACCCTCGCTCGCGGCCCAGCTCGGCCTGGAGGACGAGTCCGAGTCCGCGGGCCTCACCCCGATCGAGCAGGAGGAGGTCCCTGCCGACAGGCCGCTGGACGAGTTCCTCGCCACCATCGCCTGGCCCGACGCGGTCGTCGGCTGCGCGCTCGCGGTGGAGCGGCTGATGCTGCCGCCGTCCGCGGAAGCCACGGTCCCGCAGGGGCTGAGCGACAAGAAGCTCGCCCGGTGGGTCGCCGAGCACCCGGACCGCCAGGAGGTGCGGATGACGGTGGCGGTGCTGCGCGACGGTGCGCGCGACTCGGCCCTGCGACTGCGCGAGAAGGACTCGCCGACGGAGGTGCTGACGGGTCCGGACCTGGTGCCGGGGCTCGCGGAGGCACTGACGGCGACGTTCGCGGACTGAGGCCCGCGCGTACTACGACGGCGGGGGCGCCCCCTGATGATCAGGGGGCGCCCCCGCCGTCGTAGTACGCGCCCCGCGGCGCGGCGCGCGCCCGGGAGCGCGGGCCCTGCGCCCGGGCGCGCGGAGCCCGTTCGTGCGTCTTTAGGGAGTGTCTGACAATTCACGCCGGATCAGCGCGCGGCGTCCGGCGCAGGCCTCCCAGCGGTAGCCGGGGGAGCATCGCAAGGCGGAGGCTCATCCGCGCACCGGACGTACTCGGGTGACCCGACCACGCGACGAGGTGCCGTGCCTGGGGGCACCTCCCAGCCGCCGGGCCGGGGGAGTCGCGCGCCCGGCGGGAAGAACACCTAGCCCTTGGTGGTGCACTTCGGCAGGTCGGCGGTCTTGCCGGTGCGGATGTCCTTGAGGGCGTTCAGGGCGTCGCCGATGGTGTTGACCCGGACGAGGGTGAGGCCCTCGGGGGTGTCGTGGGCGGCGGCCGCGCAGTTGTCCTTGGGCGTCAGGAAGTACTGGGCGCCCTTCTCGCGCGCGCCGACGGTCTTCATCTCGACCCCGCCGATCGGACCGACGTTCCCGTCGTCGTCGATGGTGCCGGTGCCGGCCACGAACTTTCCGCCGGTGAGGTCGTCCGGGGTGAGCTTGTCGACGATGCCGAGGGCGAACATCAGCCCCGCGCTCGGACCGCCGACGTCGGCGAGCTTGATGTCGATCGTGAACGGGAAGGTGTGGTCCGTCCCGGCGGAGATCCCGACGATGGCCCGCTGCCGACCGCTGTCGTGAGACTTCGCCGTGGTGATCGTCACATTCTGGGTCCTGGTGGCCGTCTTCTGCGCCTTCTCGGCGGCGGCCTGCTCCTTGGCGGGCACGATCGTGAAGACGACGTCCTGTCCCGGCTTGTGCTTGGTGACCAGCTTGGCGACGTCGTCGGGCCCCTTCACGGGCGCCCCGTCGACGGCCTTGATGACGTCACCGGCGTGCAGCCTGCCCTCGGCGGGCGAGCCCTTGAGGACGGTGGCGACGATCACCCAGGACCTCACTGGGATGCCCAGCTGCTTGAGGGCGGCGACCTTGGCGCTCTCCTGGGACTGGGAGAACTCCTCGGCGTTCTCCTGCGTGGACTGCTGTTCGGTCTTGCCGTCCGGGTAGAGCGTGTCGTGCGGGACGACCTTGTCGTCGTGCGCGAGCCAGCCGTAGACGGCCTCGACCAGGTTCATGTTGTAGTCGGCGCTGGTGACCCGGACGGTGGTCATGTTCAGATGGCCGGTCGTCGGATAGGTCTTGCGCCCGGAGATCTGCAGCACCGGCTCGCCGTCGTGCTCGGCGAGGGTGTTCACCGTCGGCCCCGGGGACATCTCCGAGTACGGCACTTTGATGAACACTCCCGCGCACAGGAGCGCGATCAGCATCAGGGTGGAGGCGAGCATCGTCGCGGTGCGGCGTGGCATGGAACGACAGTACGGGACGGTCCTGTCAGTGCACCCCCGGGGCCGTCCCATCCGTGTGGGCGGCCCCTCGGGCGGCAGGATCTCAGGTGCCTGAGTGGGATTTCTCCATGGCTTCGCGGAATCGCGCGTATCCGGCGAGCTCGGTGCCGTCACCCGCGGTCTTGCGATGACGACCGGCCCAGCCGCCCCACAGTCCGGCACCGATCGCAGCCAAAAGCGGAATCAGCAACCAGGCGAGCGCCGCCATGCCGACCTCCCAACCCCATGAGCGACCGCAACTGACTGATCAGCAGATTAACCATCCGCCCTGTCAACGCTCGCGTCAGGGGTGCGGTTACGCAACCGGAGCCCGGTGAGAGCTTGGTTAACCCTATGAGCGGAGTGCGCCGGGGGCGGACGGCGCCGCCGGACGGCGCCCGGGGGTCAGCACGCGCCCACCCATTCCTCCGTCCCGTCGGAGAACGTCTGGTGCTTCCAGATCGGCACCTCGTGCTTGAGATCGTCGATCAGCCTGCGGCACGCCTCGAAGGCCTCGCCCCGGTGGGGGCAGGCCACGGCGACGACCACGGCGAGGTCGCCGACCCTCAGGTTCCCGACGCGGTGCACGGCCGCGAGGGCCCGCACGGGATGGTCGGCGGCGACCTTCTCGGCGATCCGCCGCATCTCCGCCTCGGCGCTGGGGTGGCTCGAGTACGCCAGCTCCTCGACGTCCGCCCCGGCGTCGTGGTTGCGCACGGTCCCGACGAACAGCGCCGTCCCCCCGGCCGCGTCGTCCCCGACCGCCCGGAAGACCTCGTCGAGAGAGAGCGGGGTGTCGCGGATCGCGAGCAGCTTGATCGGATCGTCC
This sequence comes from Streptomyces sp. NPDC001222, assembly GCF_042896945.1. NCBI lineage: Bacteria > Bacillati > Actinomycetota > Actinomycetes > Kitasatosporales > Streptomycetaceae > Streptomyces > Streptomyces sp. NPDC001222. The sequence continues at coordinate 70,993 of NZ_JBIAXT010000014.1, read as the reverse complement.
GCCGCGCGCTCACCGGGGTGGTTGCTGTGGGGTGCCATGCCCCCATCGTGCCGTACGCCTCCGGGGCGAGAAAAGGAGAGATCCGCCGGTACGCGCACGCGGAGTGGTGCCCCGAGGCAGAGATCCGCCGGTACGCGCACGCGGAGTGGTGCCCCGAGGCAGAGATCCGCCGGCACGCGCGCGAGAGGCGAGCCCTCAGATGCGCCGCCGGGCCTTGCGCGCCCGCCGCACCACCGCGGCCGCACCGAGCAGAGCCACCGTGGCGCCCGCGGCACCCGCCGCCGTCGCGTCCTTGCGGCCGAGCCGCCGGCCCGCCACGGTGTGCCGCCCGGACGCCTCCTCCAGCAACTCCGCGAGGACCTCCTCGTTCGTCCACCGGGGCCGCCATCCGGCGTCGTGCAGCCGGCTGCCGCTGACCACCCACGGGTACATCGTGTACGCGAGGTCACCGGCGGGCGACGGCGTCAGTCCGATCCGGTGCAGCCGGGCCGCCGCCCCCAGGGCGACCGCCGAGGGCAGCTCCATCCGCCGGATCCCGCTCAGCTCCTCGACCTCCTCCTGCTCCAGCCATCCGTCGCACCCGACGGCGAGCTCCCCCTCCACCTTCTCCAGGACGGCGTACTCCAGGGCGCTGCACAGGTCCTCGACATGGCAGAACTGCCAGGCCGGCCGCGACCCCGCCACCACCAGCAGCCGGGGCGACTCGAAATACCTGGTCAGCGCGGTGTCCGTGCCGCCGACCAGCACGGCCGGCCGTACCACGATGACATTGAGTCCCGGGTGCGCGCGCGGCGCCCGCCGCGCCAGCCGCTCGATCTCCAGCAGGTCCCCGACCCCGGTCGCCTCCGCCGTGGCCCGCAGCTCGGCGTCCTCCGAGAGCGGCAGCTCGTTGTCCGGCAGCGCCCCGTAGACCATCGCGGATGTGCACAGCACCACCCGGTGCACCCCGGCGGCCGCGGCGGCGGTCAGCACGGTCTGCGTGCCCCGCACGTTGTACGCCGTGCGCGCCGCGGGATCCGTCTCCAGGTCGAGGTCGAGGGCCAGGTGCACCACGACGTCCGCGCCGCGCAGCTTGTCGGCGATCGCCGGATCCCGCACGTCCAGGATGTGCCACTGCGCCGCCGCGCACTCCCCGCGCCGCTCGTCGATGGCGATGACCTGCTTGATCTCGTCGGACGCGGCGAGCCGCTCGGTCAGCAGCGCGCCGACGCCGGACGCGGCGCCGGTGACCGCGACGACGGGCCCGCGGAGGGCGGGCGTCTGGTCACCGCGCTGCGCCGCCGGGCGGGGACGGTCGTCGGGCGACGGGCGGGCCGAATGGTTTCGCGCTGCGCGAACCTGTGGATCTGGGGAACTCACCGGGCGTCTCCAGCGGTTGTCTTCAGTACGGGCGCGGCACACGCGGCCGTACCAGGTGGCATCCATCCTGCCGCAGCCCAGGTGTCGATGAAGCACCCAGGCCCGATCGCGCCGGGGTGTCTACGCTGGGTGTGTTGTCGGGCAGCCAGCCGCCGGAGAAAGCCGGTGGCCTTACCAGCCGAGGAATCCCGTGAGTGACACCCCATTCGGATTCGGCCTTCCGCCGGAGGAGCCGGAGAACGGCGACGAGGGCAAGAAGAAGGACCAGGAGAGCGGTGGTGGTCAGGGACCGGCCAACCCGTTCGGTTTCGGGCTGTCCGGAGCCGGCGGAGCCGGCGCCGACAACCCGCTCGCCGCGATGTTCGGTTCCCTGAACCCCACCGACCTGGGCGCCGCGTTCCAGCAGCTGGGTCAGATGCTCTCCTACGAGGGCGGCCCGGTGAACTGGGACATGGCCAAGCAGATCGCCCGCCAGACGGTCTCCCAGGGCACCCCGGACGGCACCAAGGACGCGAGCGTGAGCCCCGGCGAGCGCTCCGCGGTCGAGGAGGCCGTCCGCCTTGCCGACCTGTGGCTCGACGATGTGACGTCGCTGCCGTCGGGCGCCGGCTCCGCCGTGGCCTGGAGCCGCGCGGAGTGGGTCGAGGCGACCCTGCCGGTGTGGAAGGAGCTCGTCGACCCGGTCGCCGAGCGCGTCGGCGCGGCCATGGGCGACGTCCTGCCGGAGGAGATGCAGGCCATGGCGGGCCCGCTGATCGGCATGATGCGTTCCATGGGCGGCGCCATGTTCGGCACGCAGATCGGGCAGGCCGTCGGCGTGCTCGCCGGCGAGGTCGTCGGGTCCACCGACATCGGTCTGCCGCTCGGCCCGGCCGGCAAGGCCGCGCTGCTGCCGCTGAACATCGAGGCGCTCGGCAAGGACCTGGGCGTGCCCCAGGAGGAGGTGCGGCTGTATCTCGCCCTGCGGGAGGCCGCCCACCAGCGTCTGTTCGCCCATGTCCCGTGGCTGCGCTCGCACCTGTTCGGCGCGGTCGAGGGCTATGCGCGCGGCATCAAGGTCGACACGGCCAAGCTGGAGGACGTGGTCGGCCAGTTCGACCCGCAGAACCCGGAGGAGCTGCAGCAGGCGCTCCAGCAGGGCATGTTCCAGCCGGAGGACACCCCGGAGCAGAAGGCGGCCCTGGCCCGTCTGGAGACGGCGCTGGCACTGGTCGAGGGCTGGGTGGACGCGGTGGTGCACGCCGCGGCGAAGCCGCGCCTGGGCTCCGCGGACGCGCTGCGCGAGACCCTGCGTCGCCGCCGCGCCTCGGGCGGCCCCGCCGAGCAGACGTTCGCCACGCTGATCGGTCTGGAGCTGCGTCCGCGCCGGCTGCGGGACGCCTCCCGTCTGTGGGCCTCGCTCACCGACGCGCGTGGCGTGGACGGCAGGGACGGCCTGTGGGCACACCCGGACATGCTGCCCACGGCGTCCGACCTGGACGACCCGGACGGCTTTGTGCACCGTGAGCAGCTCGACTTCTCCGAGCTGGACAAGATGCTCGGCGAGGCGGCGGGCGGCTCCACCGGGAAGACCGACCTGACCAAGAAGGACGAGGGCGACGCCGAGGGCGACGACGCCGAGTGAGCCTCCATGACGACGCGGTCCTCGTCCTGAAGGGATACGAGGGCCAGGAAGAGCTGCGCCAGGGCTACCTGGACCACTTGGCGACGCATCCGGACGGCATGTGGAAGGCCTGCCGTGACGGGCATGTCACGGCGAGCGCCCTGGTGATCGACCCCGAGCACGACCGGGTGCTGCTGACCCTGCACGGGAAGCTGCGGATGTGGCTGCAGATGGGCGGCCACTGCGAGCCGTCCGACGCGACGCTGGCGGACGCGGCCCTGCGGGAGGCGACGGAGGAGTCGGGCATCGCGGGGCTCACCCTGCTGCCCGGCGGCCCGGCGCGCCTGGACCGTCATCACACTCCGTGCGCCTGGCATCTCGACGTCCAGTACGCGGCGCTCGCTCCGGCCGGTGCCGTCGAGGCGATCAGCGACGAATCGCTGGACCTGCGCTGGTTCGCCTACGACGAGGTGGCGACCGTGGCGGACGACTCGGTCGTACGTCTGCTGGAGACGACGCGCGCGAGGCTGTGACGGCAGGTATGGATGCGCGTAAGGGGCGGTCGCCATGGCGGTCGCCCCTTACCCGGTCCCGCTTCTCCGGGTGGTCAGCTCCAGACGTTGCCCTGGTTCTGCGCCCGTGCCCCGTGCTGGCCCATGCCGTACTGGGCGCGCAGCCCCTGTCCGATCACCGCGTTCTGCGGCGGCAGCAGTTCGCTGGGCTGCACCAGCGCGAAGCCGCTGCCCATGAAGCTGAGCTCCCAGCCCTCACCGGTGTTGCCGCGCCGGCGCCACACCCCTGAGGTGTGCGTCTGGGCCTGCATCTGCACCCGCAGGCCGGTGGACCAGGCGACGATCGCGTCCGCGTCGCAGTTGACGTACTTGTCGGGCGTGACCTGCATCAGCAGGGGCGCGCCCGACGTCATGAGCGCGACTTTGCCGTGCCCGGTGATGTTGAGCTGGTACTTGCCGGAGCCGGAGATGCCGTACTGGCTGTCCACGGCGATGACCTCGTGGTGCAGCGAGGAGTCCATCGCCAGCACATAGCTGCTGTCGACGGTGAGCCCGTCCTGTTCGACGTCCATGAGGTGGACGTACTGGGCGAGATTGGCGAGGTAGACGGTGCCCTGTCCGTGACAGCGCATCAGGTCCAGCCCCTCGCCGGTGTATGCGCGCGCACGGTGCTGGCCGCTGCTCTGGTACTCGGCGTCGAACTCGATGAGCCCCTGGTAGGCGACCATGGTGCCCTTGCGCGCCAGGATGTCGTCGTGGCCCTCCAGCAGGACGCGCAGCAGCTGCGGGTTCTGCAGGCTGTAGCGCTCCTGGGTCTGCTGCTCGTTGTAGCCGAAAAGCGTGCTCTGCATGGTGTGCGGTTCCCCCTCAGCCCCGGATCCGGAGGCGGTCGGTGCTGTCCTCGCTGGGCTGGACGACCACGATGCCCTGCCCGGAGAACGCCATCTGGTACGCCTCGCCGCTGCCGCGCCCGATGAGCGACTGCGCCTTGAAGCTGCGCTTGCCCTTCACCTTCAGGTTCGGGGACCAGGCGACGAGCGCGTCCGGGTCGACGTACGTCTCGTCCTCACCGCCGCCGCAGTCGACGACGATGGGCGTGCCCCGGGAGGTCAGGGCGACCCAGCCCTGACCGGAGATCTTCGTGTTCCACAGACCCTGCCCGGCGAACTTGGCGAGCCCCTTGACGCGTTCGACACCCCACTGCAGATGCGCGTCGAAGGCGAGCAGGTTCGTGGCGTTGACGGAGATCGCGTCCCCGGCCAGGTCGATGACGACGACGTTCGCCCCGTAGTCGGCGAGGTAGAGCAGGCCGTCCCCGGAACACTTCATCAGGGGCGCGCCCTCACCGGTGAGCCAGTCCCGTGCGATCTGGCGCACGGCTGGCGGGTTGGGCTCGTAGGTGACGAACCCTTCGTAGGCGACCATCGACCCCACGCGCGCGAAGAGGTCGTTCCCCGTCTGCATGGCGACCTTCAGCATGTGGCTGCCGTGGTTCTCCATGCGGGCGGTGACGGGTGCGGGGGCGAAGCCCGCGAGCGGCTGGTTCATGACGGGCTCCCCTTAGACCTCGTAGGGCTGGACGACGACGAAGTTGCCGGGCGCGGCACGGAACTGAAGGTTGACGCCTTCTCCGGTGTCCCCCGGGTAGGCGTTGCGGCGCATCCGCACCTGGCTGGAGACGATCACCTGCGCGGTGGCCGACCAGGCGACGACGGCGTTGGAGTCCACGAACGTCGTCGGCGTGACGGGCAGCACCACCGGCGCGCCGTGCGTCTTCACGACGATCGTGCCGGTCCCCTGGAACTGCATCGTGAACAGCGCGCCGCCGGGGATGCCGTGGCCCTCGATGCGCCGGACCTCGTACTGGAGGGACTCGTCGAAGGCGAGGACGTTCTCCGAGGAGACGCAGATCGCGTCCCCCTGGAGCTCGATCGGGTGCAGATGGGTGGCGTTCTCGGCGAAGAACACCTGGCCCTGGCCCGTGCAGCGCATCAGCTGCATCTCCTGGCCGGTCGCGTTGCCGACGATGCGCCCGGCGAAACCGGCGCCCTTGTAGTTGAAGTCGACCTTGCCCTGGTAGAGCACCATGCTGCCCTGCCGCGCCAGCACGGGCTGGCCGCCGATGCCGAGGTCGACGCGGACGAGCTTCTTGTTCTGCTGAGTCCACCGCTGACCGGTGGGTGTCTCCTTGTACAGCTGCAGGGCGGCGGCCACCCCGGCACCGGCCTGCGGGGCGCCCTGGGGAGCGCCGTACGGGGCGGGCGCGCCTGCCTGGCCGGGAACCTGGCCGTAGGACGGCTGCTGACCGTATCCGGGGGGCGCCGGGGGCTGCTGCCCGTAGCCGGGCGGCATGGTGGCGGGCTGCCGGCCGCCGTAGCCCGGGGGCGGGCCCGGCTGCCCGGGCGGCTGGGCGTACGGCGCGGGGCCCGGGGGCGGCGGCACGGTGCCGCCGGGCGGCGTGGTCAGGGGCGCGACGATGGTGGGCGCGTGGTGCACGGAGGGTGCGGCCGGGGCGGGCGCGGGCGGCGGGAAGCCACCCGGCGCCGGCTGCGGCTGCTGCGGCACCGGGGCGACGGGCGCGGCCGGCGCGCCGAACGCGGGCGGCGCGGACGCCTGGGCGGGCGGGGCGAACCCGGGAGCCGCACCGGGCCCCGGCTCCTGCGGCGCGGACGGCTGCTCCTCCTCGAGGACCTCACCGCCGAAGTTCTTCAGCAGCGCCTCGAGCCCGCCGTCGAAGCCCTGGCCGACGGCGGCGAACCGCCAGACGTCCTTCAGATAGAAGTCGCCGAGCATGACCGCACGCTCGGTGCTGAACTCCGCGCCGCTGAACGGGTATCGGGCCACTTCCTCGCCACCCGCCACGATGCGCAGATATCCGGGGCCGATCTGCGACATCTGCCCGGTGCCGTCGAGCGTCGCCGTGAAGGACAGCTTCTGGATCTGCGGGGGGACCCTGTCGAGCGTGATCCGGAAGGACTCCGTGTCGCCCGCCTGCGGCCCGAGGAGCTGAATGGCCTCCTCCGGCGACTTCGGTTGGTTGAAGAAGACGAAGTACCGGTCGTCCGAGAGCCGTTCGTCGCCGTCCAGACCGAAGCAGCTGATGTCGAAGGTCAGCCCGGGCCCGGAGATCTGCACGCCTACGTACAGATCCGTGCCCGCGGTGAGGTCACTGATCCTGGCCTTGTGGCCGCGCTGGAATTCCCTGGCCATGCGTAACGACCGTCCCCCATTCCGAGTGTGAGTGCGTCGCGCCAGGCTAACGGCAATCGCCCACAGCGGACGCAGCCGGTACAGACCCGGTACACAACCGCTTCACGGACCGCACCCGGCAAGAGGGACGACGACGGCCGGCTACTCGGCGGGCGGCACCGGCTGGTGCGGCAGCCGGCCGGCCGCGACGACCCCTTCCAGATAGCCACGGGCACGTTCCGTGCGCGGATACGCCTCCAGCAGCCGCCAGAACCGCGGCCCGTGACCGGGCACCAGCAGATGCGCCAGCTCGTGCAGCAGGACATAGTCCACGACGTACTCCGGCATCCCCTGCAACCGGTGCGACAGACGGATACTGCCCTCGGACGGGGTGCAGGAGCCCCAGCGCGTGTTCTGGTTGGTGACCCAGCGCACCGACGCGGGCCGCGCCCGCCCCTCGAAGTACTGCGCCGACAGCCGCTCCGCACGCTCGGCCAGCTCCACATCACCGATCACCCGCTTGCTCTCCTGGGCGGCGAGCTTGTCGAGCATGACGGTCACCCAGCGCTGCTCCTCGGCCTCGGACATCCGGGCGGGGATCAGCACGATGGTGCGATCGCCCTCGCGGTACGCGGAGACCGTTCTACGGCGACGCGCGCTCCTGCGAACCTCGATCGCGCTCGCCCTCGAGCCGCTCGGCGGCTGGCTGGTCGTGCTGCGCTGTGGCTTTCCGGCGCGGGGCAGTGGATCGGCGGGCACGCCCCGACGTTACCCGCTGCACCAGCGGGAAGTCCCCCCTCGGGAACGGTTCCGTGCTGATCCGCACCCCATGCGCTTGATTAGTACGACCAACACCCCTGCCTGTGGACAACCTTCGGCACGCCCTTACCCGCCGGGGGCATCCTGGCATCCGTCAGCACACCGAACACCCGCCGACGAACTGGAACCTACGACAGCTACGGGGGCCGCTCATGCATCCGATGGTGAAGCCCGCGCTGCGGCGCGGCTGGCGCGATCTGAACACCGTGCAGTTCGGGATGGCACCCGCGCACGCCATGGTGCTGGGGCCTGTGGACACCGCGACGGGCAGCTTCCTCGGCCTGCTCGACGGCACCCGCGGTCTGGCTCTGCTGCGTGAGGAGGCCCACCGCATGGGCCTGCCGGACGGGCATGTGGACGCCCTGGTCGACAGCCTGTCCGGCTCGGGCCTGCTGGACGACGCCACGGGCGGCGGCCCACAGGCCGACGCCCTGCGCGCGAAGGCCGGCGTCCTGGACCGCCTGCGGCCCGACCTGGCTTCCCTGTCGCTCGTCGCCCGTGCGCCGGGCGAGCCCGCCCGGCGTCTGGCCGCCCGCCGCAGCCATCGCGTCCAGGTCCGCGGCGCGGGCCGGGTGGGAACCGTTCTCGCCTCGCTGCTCGCGGGCGCGGGCGTCGGCGAGGTCGACGTCCTCGACGTCGGCTGCGTCGAACCGTGGGACGTCGCACCGGGCGGCCTCCCGGCCGACTCGATCGGGGCACGCCGCGAGGATGCGGCCCGCCGTGCCGTGCGGGCGGCCGCCCCGGACCGGCCGCCCCGCCGGGAGCGCATCTCCCGGCGCTCACCCCGCGACGACCCGGGCCCCGGTCACTCCCTGGTGATCCTCGCCCCGCGCGACGGCCTGGCCGTCCACGCACCCGACCCCTTCACCGCCGAACCCCTGATCGCCTCCGGCACGCCCCATCTGTACGCCGGGGTCGTGGAGGGCACGGGAGTCGTCGGCCCGTTCGTCCTGCCGGGTGAAACGGCCTGCGCCGGCTGCCTGGACCGGGCCCGCACGGACCGGGACGAGACCTGGCCCCGGCTGGTCGCGCAGTGGCGCTCCGGACGCCCACGGCAGATCCAGGCCTGTGACCTCGCCCTGGCCACCGCCGTCGCCGGAGTCGCCGCCGGACACGCGCTCGCCTTTCTCGACGGCGACGCGCCCTCCAGCGCCGGCGCACGCTGGGAGGCATCCGTGCCTCGACTGCACTGGCACACCCGACCCGTATGGCCGCACCCCGCATGCGGGTGCGGCACGGCGGAGAAAGGTAACGAGGAACACACCTCAAAGGACGGGGAGCCGCACGAGACAATGGCGGAGCAACGACCGTCGAGCAACTCGTCCCGTAGGACACACGCGGCACGGCTGTCTGGGACCTGGAGGGCGCATGTCTGATCTTCCCCGGAAGGCGGTCACCCGTACCGCCAAGCTCGCCGCGCTGCCGCTCGGCTTCGCCGGGCGGGCCACATGGGGACTGGGCAAACGCATCGTCGGGGAATCGGCCGAGATCGTCGGCCGCGAACTCCAGCAGCGCACCGCCGAGCAGCTGTTCAAGGTTTTGGGTGAGCTGAAAGGGGGTGCCATGAAGTTCGGCCAGGCTCTGTCCGTGTTCGAGTCCGCGCTCCCCGAGGAGGTCGCCGGGCCCTACCGGGCCGCCCTGACCAAGCTTCAGGAGGCGGCCCCGCCGATGCCGACACGTACGGTGCACACCGTGCTCGAGGAGCACCTCGGCCCCGACTGGCACGAGCTGTTCCAGGAGTTCGAGGACAAGCCGTCGGCGGCCGCGTCCATCGGCCAGGTCCATCGCGCGGTGTGGCACGACGGCCGCGAGGTCGCGGTCAAGGTGCAGTACCCGGGCGCCGGGGAGGCGCTGCTCTCCGACCTCAACCAGCTCAGTCGATTCGCCCGCCTGCTCGGCCCTCTCATCCCGGGCATGGACATCAAGCCGCTGATCACCGAGCTGCGCGACCGGGTCTCCGAGGAGCTGGACTACGGCCTGGAGGCACAGGCGCAACGGGCGCACGCGGAGGAGTTCGCGGACGACCCGGACGTGATGGTGCCAAACGTGGTGCACCAGTGCGAGCAGATCCTGGTGACCGACTGGGTCGACGGCATACCGCTGTCGGAGGTGATCGCGGACGGCACCAAGGAGCAGCGCGACCGCGCCGGTCAGCTGCTGGCCCGTTTCCTCTTCTCCGGCCCGGCCCGCACGGGCCTTCTGCACGCCGACCCGCACCCGGGCAACTTCCGTCTGCTGCCCGGCGCCACCCGGAAGGACGACTGGCGCCTCGGCGTCCTCGACTTCGGCACGGTCGACCGCCTCCCCGGCGGTCTGCCCACCCCGATCGGCCCGTCCCTGCGCATGGCCATCGAGGGCGACGCTCAGTCGGTCTACGAGCTCCTCTGCGAGGAGGGCTTCGTCAAGGAGTCCATCGACCTCGACCCCGATGCGGTCCTCGACTACCTCGTGCCGATCATCGAGCCCGCCCAGATGGACGAGTTCACCTTCACCCGTGGCTGGATGCGCAGCCAGGCGGCCCGTATCGCCGACCCGCGCTCTCCCGCCTACCAGTTGGGCAAGCAGCTGAACCTGCCCCCGGCGTACCTCCTCATCCACCGGGTGACCCTGAGCACGATCGGTGTGCTGTGCCAGTTGGGCGCGACGGTCCGGCTGCGCGACGAACTGGAGGAGTGGCTCCCGGGCTTCCTGCCGGAGGAGGAGCCGGCGGTCGAGGCATGACGGGCCAGGAGCTCTGTTCTGAGCTCTGAGTCAACGCACTGCGGGGGCCGGTCCGTTCGGACCGGCCCCCGCCGGGTCTTCCCACCGCCGACGGTGGTCGGCTACTGCATCACGGCCATGGCCAGCGCACGCCGGGCACGCAGCGAGGCACGCTCGGCCTTGCGCTGCATCCGGCGGGCCATCACCAGGCGCACGGCCCGGCGTTGCCGCTCGGCCTCTTGCAGTTGCTCGCGCATATGCGCGCGAGCCAAGGCTTCTGGGATGAGTTGCATCTCTCGGGTCCTGTTCTGACGCGAGGCGTTCGCGCCTGTGGTGGTGACGTCAGGGGTCGCGGAGCCTGCGGGCTCGTTGGCGGACGGCTTCATCGGGGCCTGCTTCTTGGGGTCGTGCGTGAGGGGGTGATCGATCGTTCCTGGGGTGTTCATGCCGTGACCGGGTTCTTGCGCGGGCGGCCACGCGGCCGCTTCCGGGCGACGACGACACCCTGGACGAAGAGCTCGCCGCCCCAGACGCCCCAGGGCTCACGCCGCTCCTTGGCGCCGGCGAGGCAGGCCTCGATCAGCGGGCAGGTGCGGCACAGGGACTTGGCGTACTCCACGTCGGCCGGCGACTCGGCGAAGAAGACCTCCGGGTCGTAGGAGCGGCAGGGGACGGGTACGCCGAGGTTCTCGATGGCGTCGTCGAGCGCGGTGAGCGCGGTGAGCGGGATCAAGGTGGAGTCCTCCGTGAGGCCGGGCGGGGGGATCGTTTCGGAAGGCGGTACGGACGGGGCGTGCGCTTCGAGTTGCACGGGTCGTCTTCCTCGTCTGGTCGTTCCGGCCCTGTTGGGCCGGGTGCGGCTTGGTACCGGGTTCTTTTCTTGTCCCGAGGCCCCTTCGGTCCGCTCTCCCCGTTCGGGGAAAACAGAAGGGCCGCGGATCCCGGGTGGGGTTCCGCGGCCCTGAAGGCGCCGGCCTGATCGGCGATCAGGCTGGATCACTCCAGGGTTCTGGCCCACGGAAGGCCCACATCAGGTGGTGCTGCGTCTGCTTCCGGAATCCGGCACCGGCCGCTGCAAAGGCATAGGCCTGTGCCTGTGCCGCTACTGCTTCCAGTGCCTTGGTCGGTCGCTCATTGCGCTCACGGATGGGAAGACCCGCGAGAGACAGGGCGGACGCCGGGCGGCCGGCGGAAATGCCGGACAGACCGGTGCCCAGGACCGAGGCGCCGAGCATGCACGTGGAGACGACCGAGCGATCGGTCATTTTGACGGTGCGGGTGGAGCTGGTCTTGATGCTGATCACTTCAATCGCCTCCTCTCGGCGTCTCAGAGGACTGGGGGTGAGCCAGTCCGACGGATACATAAGTACAGCACGGATTCGGGGCCTCCGAGAAGGCCGCCGTCCCCGTGGCTAAGAACCTATGGGGATTGCTGGGGCATGCGCAAACTATTTTTTCGACGAGTTGGTGTCAGTCGCCGTTGCCAGCCTGGCCTCCGTGTCCACCTGCGCAGATGGCCAGAACATCGGCTCCGTAGCGGTTGAGCTTGCGGACTCCGACTCCGGGGATGCGCGCGAGTTCACCCTCGTCGTCGGGGGCGGCTTCGGCGATGGCGATCAGAGTTCGGTCGGTGAAGACGCAGAACGCGGGCTGGCCGCTGCGCCGGGCCTGCTCCGTCCGCCACTCGCGCAGCCTCTCGTAGAGACCCTCGTCCATGTCGGAGGGGCAGTCGTCGCAGCGCATCAGCTTCATCTCACCGGCCTCGGACAGAGTGCGCCCGCAGACCCGGCAGCGGGCCGGGGTCCTGTTGGTCCGACGTGGGGCGCTGCTCGTGGGGAGGGCGCCGAAGCCGCGTTCGATGCCACCGGTTCCGCCCGTGCCGCCGAACGAGGGGCGGCCGGCGGTGGCGGAGGAGCCGGGGCGCAGTCCGTCGAGGAAGCGGCTGGGGCGCCGATTGGCACGGCCGCCCGGCGTGCGGGACAGCGACCAGGAGACGTGCAGGATTTCTCTCGCCCGGGTGACGCCGACGTAGAGCAGACGGCGCTCCTCCTCGATCTGCTCGTCGGTTCTGGCGTAGGTGATCGGCATCATGCCCTCGGCGCAGCCGACGAGAAAGACGGCGTCCCATTCCAGGCCCTTCGCCGAGTGCAGGGAGGCGAGGGTGACGCCCTGGACGGTCGGGGCGTGCTGGGCGCCCGCGCGTTCGTCGAGTTCCGCGACGAGGTCGGCGAGGGTGGCGCGGGGGTGCGCCGCGGCGAAGTCCTGGGCGAGGTTCACGAGTGCGGCCAGGGACTCCCAGCGCTCTCTGACGGCGCCCGAGCCCGCCGGGGGCGCAGGGGTCCAGCCTTCGCCGGACAGTACGGCGCGGACCTGGGAGGGCAGGTCGACGGCGTCGTCGAGGAGGGAGTCGTTGGCTCCGAAGCGGGCGGCGCCGCGGAGCGCGATACCGGCCTTGCGGACCTCCGGGCGGTCGAAGAACCGTTCGGCGCCGCGGAGCTGGTAGGGGATACCGGCGTCGGCGAGGGCCTGTTCGTAGATCTCGGACTGGGAGTTGGTGCGAAACAGGATCGCGATCTCCGCTGCGGGTGTGCCGGAGGCCAGCAGGTCGCGGATACGGCGGGCGGCGCCTTCGGCTTCGGCGGGTTCGTCCGTGTACTCGGTGTAGACGGGGTGGGGTCCTGGGTCGCGCTGGGAGACGAGTTCGAGCCGGTGGTCGGCCGCGCGGCCGCGGGCCTGGGCGAGGAGGCCGTTGGCGAGGTGGACGATCTGGGGGGTGGAGCGGTAGTCGCGGACCAGTTTGACGACGGTGGCTCCGGGATGGCGGAGGCGGAAGTCGAGCAGATGGTCGGGGGTGGCTCCGGTGAAGGAGTAGATCGTCTGGCTGGCGTCGCCCACGACGCACAGGCTGTCGCGGTCGCCGAGCCACAGTTCGAGCAGGCGCTGCTGGAGGGGGCTGACGTCCTGGTACTCGTCGACGACGAAGTGCTGGTACTGGGCGCGGACCGCTTCGGCGATGTCGTGCCGGTCCTGGAGGATGCCCACGGTGAGCAGGAGGACGTCCTCGAAGTCGATGACGGCGCGTTGGCGCTTGAGGTCTTCGTAGGTGGCATAGAGCTGGGCGATCTCGGCGGGGTCGCGGGGGGCTTCACGGCCGGCTTTGGCGGCCGCGGCGGCGTAGTCGGCGGGGACGGTCTGGGTGACCTTGGCCCATTCGATCTCGGCGGCCGCGTCCCGCAGCTCGTTGCGGTCGAGGCGGAGGCGGCAGGCGGCGGCCGCGTCCGCGACGACCTGGATCTTCCGGTCGATGATGCGGGGCAGACTGCCACCGACGGCTTTCGGCCAGAAGTACTGGAGCTGGCGCAGCGCGGCGGAGTGGAACGTCCGGGCCTGGACTCCGGCGGCGCCGAGCTGGCGGAGACGGCCGCGCATCTCGCCCGCGGCGCGGTTGGTGAAGGTGACGGCGAGCACGCTGGGGGGCTGGAGGATGCCGGCCCGGACTCCGTAGGCGATGCGGTGGGTGATGGCTCGTGTCTTGCCGGTGCCGGCTCCGGCCAGCACGCACACCGGGCCGTGCAGCGCGGTCGCCACGGCACGCTGCTCGGGGTCGAGCCCTTCGAGCACCGCGTCGGCCGAGTCCGGAACCGGCGGGAAGAGGGTGGAGTGCGTTGCTGCTGTCACCCCGCCATGCTGCCAGGTCCCCGGGGGCGGGTGTTGCGGTTGTCCACAGGGGGGCGGCGGCGGTCGTACGAATGCCGGGGAGGCTGCCGGGTGCGTGCCCGGGCGGAAGATGCCGGAGTGTCCGTGCGGCGCGCGGCGGGATGGGGGCGGTGTCGGAGGCGCCGGAGGGGTGTCGGGAATGGTGGAACGTTCACGTACGTTCCCTTCTGAGCGAGCAAACAGAGCACGCATCCCTAGCCGTGAAGGAGCGCGACCGCCATGTCGGGCACTGTGACGATGTACAGCACCTCGTGGTGCGGCTACTGCCGTCGGCTGAAGAGCCAGTTGGACCGTGAGGGCATCGCATACAACGAGATCAACATCGAGCAGGACCCGCAGTCCGCGGCCTTCGTGGAGAAGGTGAATGGCGGAAACCAGACGGTTCCCACCGTTCTCGTGATTCCCTCCTCCGGCAGCAACGAGGTCGTCATGACGAACCCGAGCCTTGCCCAGGTGAAGCAGGCTCTCACCGCCTGATCTCCACACCCCACCCGACCCCCGACGGCCTCCACGGCCGGTCGGGGGTTTTTTGTGTGCCATGTGGGTCGCCCGGCTGTCAGACCCTCCGGCTACCGTGCGCGGCATGGACACGAACGACCCCCAAGACGTGGGCGCGGCCTTCTGGGCGCAGATCCTCGGCGTCACCATCAGCGAGGAACCGCCCCCGCCGGACAGCCCCCTCGGCCGAGTGCGGGCCTTCACCGCCGAGCACGGTGAGGACGCGCTCAGCGACGAACACTTCGAGGCGGCCATGGAGGGGCGCCCTCTCCTCCCATGACCGCACGGTGAGGACAGGGCCCCGAAGCGCCACGCGCGCGTGGCGGCGTGAGACGGGTCACACGCTCCGCGTCGGGAGGGGCTTTCCGTACCAGCGTTCGATCAGCCGGGCGGCGATGGAGATGCCGTAGGGCGGCAGCACCTCTCCGGACTCGAAGGCGGCGCGCAGGTCCTCACGGGAGAACCAGCGGGCCTCGTGGATCTCGTCGCCGTCGACGTTGATGTCGGTGCTGGTGGCGTGGGCGAGAAAGCCGAGCATCAGGCTGGACGGGAAGGGCCAGGGCTGGCTGGCCATGTACTCGACCTCGCCGACGGAGATGCCCGCTTCCTCGAAGACCTCGCGACGGACGGACTGCTCGATGGACTCGCCCGGTTCGACGAAGCCCGCGAGAGTGGAGAAGCGGCCCTCGGGCCAGTGCACCTGGCGGCCGAGGAGGATGCGGTCCTCGTCGTCGATGACGGCCATGATCACCGCGGGGTCGGTGCGCGGGTAGTGCTCGGCACCGCAGGCCGGGCAGCGTCGGATGTGCCCGGCGGCCGCGATGACGGTGCGTTCGCCGCAGCGCGAGCAGAAGCGGTGCATCCGCTGCCAGTTCTCCAGGGCGACCGCGTGGACCATCAGGCCTGCGTCGCGGGGCGACAGCAGCAGTCCGGCCTCGCGCAGACCGGCCGGGCGGGCGGACTGGTCCATGCGGCCGGGGAGGGCGTCCTTCTGGAGTGCGAAGTAGCTGACTCCGTCCTCGTCGGTGCCGAGGAAGTAGCGGTGGGCCTCGGTGAGGGGCGCCTCGAAGGAGGGGGTCATGACGAGTTCGGTGCGGCCGTCGGGCGTCTCGTCGATGAGGACCTGCCCCCCCGAGACCACGAAGCAGCGGGTGGTGGGATGGCTCCAGGCCGCGGCCAGCCAGGCCTCGTCGAGCCGGTGGTGGGCGGCACGGTCGACGCCGCTCGGAGCGGTGAGCGAGATGGGCCGGTCGGCGCTGTGGTCGGTCCAGGTGGTCACGGTTGTTTCCAACTCCCCCGGTGGAACGGTTGTTTCGGCGGGCGGTTCGGCAGGACGTTCGGCTGGGGTGGGACCGGGTCCGGCGGGTCTTGGGCACGCGGGGCGGCTCTTCCAGTGTGCCGTGCTCCGCGGTCCGTGCGGCCGACCGTCCGGCCCGCGAGATCGTCAGTGGGCATCGCGCCAGTTCTCGCCGAGGTCACCCCATAGATATGCGGCGGTTTCGACGCCTTTGAGAAGCAGGTCGAGTTCGACCTTCTCGTTGGGGGCGTGCCAACCGTCGGAGGGGATGGAGATGCCGAGGAACAGAACGGGTGCGCCAAGGACGTCCTGGAGGTCGGCGGCGGGTCCCGAGCCGCCCTCGCGGGTGAAGCGCACCGGCCGCTGGAAGGCGCGGCCCATGGCCCGTACGACGGACTGCAGGGCAGGGTGGTCGAGGGGGGTGAGACAGGGGCGGGTGGCCGCGCCGAAGATGATCTCGTACCGGATACCGGCGGGCAGCTGGTCGGCGGCCCAGGCGCGGACGGCCTTCTCGATGTGCTCGGGGTCCTGTCCGGCGACGAGCCGGAAGGACAGTTTCACCATGGCCGAGGACGGGATGATCGTCTTGCTGCCCGGGCCCTGGTAGCCGCCGCCGATGCCGTTGACCTCGGCGGTGGGGCGGGCCCAGATGCGCTCCAGGGTGGTGTAGCCCTGCTCGCCGTGGGTGGCGCTGGATCTGGCGGTGCGCAGCCACCGCTCCTCGTCGAAGGGGAGCTCGGCGAAGAGGGCGCGTTCCCGGTCGGTGAGATCGATGATGCCGTCGTAGAAGCCGGGTATCGCCACGCGCGCGTGCTGGTCGTGGAGGGCGGCGACCAGACGGGCGGCCGCGGTGGCCGGATTGGGGACGGCGCCGCCGAAGGAGCCGGAGTGGATGTCCTGGTCGGGACCGTGCAGGACGATCTCGCATTCCGCGAGGCCGCGCATGCCCGTGCACACGGTGGGCGTGTCGGCGGACCACATACCGGTGTCGGAGACGATCACGGCGTCGGCGGCCAGCCGGTCGGCGTGCTGTTCGACCAAGGCGCGGAAGTGCGGGGAGCCGGACTCCTCCTCGCCCTCGATCAGCAGCTTGAGGTGGACCGCGGGGGCGGTACGGCCGGTGGCGGCGAGGTGGGCGCGGATGCCGAGTGTGTGGAAGAACACCTGGCCCTTGTCGTCGGCGGCCCCGCGCGCGTGGAGGCGGCCCTCGCGGACCACCGGTTCGAAGGGGTCGCTGTCCCAGCCGTCCTCGCGGGCGGCGGGCTGTACGTCGTGGTGGCCGTAGACGAGGACGGTGGGTGCCTGCGGGTCCTCGGCGGACCACTCGGCGAAGACGGCGGGAGCGCCGTCGGTGGGCCAGACCTCGGTGGTGGGGAAGCCGGTGTCGCGAAGCTTGGCGGCGAGCCACTCGGCGCTGCGGCGCACGTCCGCCGCGTGCTCGGGCTGGGCGGACACCGACGGGATGCGCAACCACTCGGCGAGGTCGTCGAGGAAGGCGGCGCGGTGGCTGTCGATGTACGTGCGGACGGCACTGTCCGGGGTCTCGCTCATGCTCCCGAGCCTATCGGCCCGCGCCGGCGTCCTGGTCGGCCGGTTCCTCGCCGGCGGGCTCCTCGACCAGCAGCGCCTCCAGCGCGGCCCGGTCCGGGAGGCCCTCGGGGTGTACGACCTCGCCGCTGCGGACGTAGAGGAACGCGGCCTTGACGCTCTCCATGGGCACGTTCTGCTGTTCGGCCCAGGCGAGCCGGTACAGGGCGAGCTGGAGCGGGTCGCCACTGCGACTGCGGCTGGTCTTCCAGTCGACGATCTCGTACGAGGTCCCGTCCGTGTCGTCCACACGGTAGACGGCGTCGATGCGGCCTCGGACGACGCGTCCGGCGACGGTGATCTGGAAGGGGGCCTCGACGCGATAGGGGGTGCGATGCGCGTAGGGCGTGCGTTCGAAGGCGTCCTTGAGGGCCTCCAGGTCGCGTTCGTCGGCGATCTCGGCCTCGCTGCCGGGCAGCTCGTCCGGCTCCAGCATGGGAAGGCGCAGTTCCTCGAAACGTGCCTCGACCCAGGCGTGGAAGCGGGTGCCTCGACGCGCCGCGGGTTGCGGGGGGCGCGGCATGGGGCGTGCGAGTTCCTGCGCGAGCCCGTCGGGGTCGGCGGCCAGCCGCAGAACCTGGGAGGCGGTCAGGGACGACGGCAGGGGTACGTCGGTGACGGCCGTGCGGGCGCGCAGCAGTTCCCCGGTGAGGGCGTCCAGGTCACGGTCCCAGGAGGCGATGGTGCGGGCGTCTTCCGGGGTGAGCTCGGGAGCCTCCTCGGCGGGGTGCCGTCGGGCGCGCGGGACGGTCGGGGTGGGGGCCTCCACGGGCGCAGGCACGTCCGCCGGCGCGGGGGCGTCCAGGGGCGCACGCGCGTGAGGCGCTGATGGCGGCAGGTCCGACGGGCGGGGGCTCGGCCAGTCGTCGGGTCCGTACGGGTCTTCGTCGTCCGGTCCGTACGGGTCGTAGGTGGCCTCGTCGTCCGGCGCGTAACGGTCGTCGTCCGGTCCGTAGCCGTCGCCGTCCGGCCCGTAGTCGTCCTCGTCGTCCGGCGGTGGCGGCCACTCCGGGTCGTCGGCTGCGGACGGCTCGACGTACGCGGACGTGGTCTGTGACGCGATCTGCTCCAGATGGGTCAGGACGGTCCGGGCGGCGGCCCTTCGGCGCGTGAGGGCCGCCTCGTCCAGCGGCAGCGGCCAGGCGTGGTCGGCGGCGGCCTCGTGCAGCGCCGGGTTCTCCTCGTCCTCGGCGGGCTCGTCGGCCCACATCTCGATCTCGCCGTGTCCGGCGGCGCAGTGGTCGTGGAGAGCCTGGAGGAAGGCGGAGGGCCCCCGGGGGCGCTTCTGCGCGGGCCCCCACCAGTGGCCGGAACCGAGCAGCAGGGAGCGCGGGCGGGTGAAGGTGACGTAGCCGAGGCGTAGCTCCTCGGTGTGCTGGTGCTCCTTCATGGCCTCGTGAAAGGCCTTGATGCCCCGGGAGTCCCAGGACTCGATGTCGGGCAGGGTGTCGGCGTCGCCGCGGAGGGCGTGGGGCAGCACCTTGCCCTGGGCGGTCCACTTCTCGCGGCCCTGGCTGCTGGGGAAGGTACCGGTGACCAGTCCGGGGACGGCGACGACGTCCCACTCCAGGCCCTTGGACTTGTGCGCGGTGAGGACCTTGACGGTGTTCTCGCCGCCGGGCAGGGCGTTGTCGAGGCCCTTTTCGTACTGCGCGGCGGTGCGCAGGAAGCCGAGGAAGGCCAGCAGGGTGGCGTCCGGGTCGTTGGCGGCGAAGGACGCGGCGACGTCCAGGAAGTTCGACAGGGTCTCGCGGCGGCGGGCGGCCAGTGCGTGCGGGGAGGCCGACAGCTCGACCTCCAGACCGGTGACGGCGAGCACCCGGTGCAGGACGTCCATCAGGGGGTCGGCGAGCGAGCGGCGCAGTTCGCGCAGTTCGGTGGCGAGGCGGGCGAACCGCACGCGCGCGTCGGGCGAGAACGGCAGCCCGTCGTCCTCGCGGCCGGCCTCCATGGGCAGTTCGAGGAAGGTGTCGAGGGCGTCCGCGAGCGAGATCACCTCGGAGGGGTCGACGCCCTCGACCGCCGCGGCGAGCCGGCGGTCCGGGTCGTCGTCGTCGGCCACGCGCGCGTAGGACACGAGCAGCCGGGCGCGCCGGCCCAGCAGGGCGAGGTCACGGG
The DNA here is from genome assembly GCF_042896945.1 of Streptomyces sp. NPDC001222. Taxonomy (NCBI): domain Bacteria; kingdom Bacillati; phylum Actinomycetota; class Actinomycetes; order Kitasatosporales; family Streptomycetaceae; genus Streptomyces; species Streptomyces sp. NPDC001222. The sequence goes on along the minus strand of NZ_JBIAXT010000014.1, from coordinate 51,594 downwards.
GGCCGATCCGCCAGCGCGGTCCGGCGAGGAGGCGGACCAGGGAGGCGTTGGCGCCGGGGTCCTGGAGGACCTCGCAGACCGCGACGAGGTCGGCGACCTCGGGCAGGTGCAGCAGTCCGGACAGGCCCACGACCTCGACCGGGACGTCGCGGGCGACGAGCGCGCCCTGGATCTGGGCGAAGTCGGTCGCCGTGCGGCACAGGACCGCGATCTCACCGGGCGCGGTGCCGGTACGCACGAGATGGGCGAGGGAGTCGGCGATCCAGTCGATCTCCTCGGCGTGGGTGCGCAGCAGGGCGCAGCGGACCTGGCCGTCGCGTTCGGCACCGGGGGCGGGGCGGAGGGCCTCCACGCCCGCGTGGAGCGCGCGCAGCGGTTCGGCCAGGCCGTTGGCGAGGTCGAGGAGGCGGCCGCCGCTGCGGCGGTTCTCGCTGAGCGCCTGGCGGGTGGCGGGGCGGCCGTCGGCGTGCGGGAAGTGCTCGGGGAAGTCGTCGAGGTTGGCGACGGACGCACCGCGCCAGCCGTAGATCGCCTGGCAGGGGTCGCCGACAGCGGTCACGGGGTGGCCGGTGCCGCCGCCGAAGAGTCCGGCGAGCAGGACGCGCTGGGCCACCGAGGTGTCCTGGTACTCGTCGAGGAGGACGACCCGGTACTCCTCGCGCAGGATGCGGCCCACCTCGGGGAGGCGGGCGAGGGCCGCCGACAGGGCGATCTGATCGCCGAAGTCGAGGAGCTCGCGCTCTCGTTTGGCCGCGCGGTAGCGGCCGGCCAGCTCGGCCAGGTCCCGGCGGGCGGCGGCCGCCTCGGGGACCTTGCGCAGATCGGCGTTGGTGAGCCGGACGCCCTCCAGGGTGCGCAGCAGGTCGGCGTCGTAGGCGCGCAGGTCCTCGGGTCGTACGAGGTGCTCGGACAGTTCGGAGTCGAGGCCGAGCAGGTCGCTGACGAGATCGGGGAAGGAGCGGGTGAGCGCCGGGTAGGGGCCGGGGGCCTCGCGCAGTACGCGCGCGGCGAGTTGGTAGCGGGTGGCGTCAGCGAGCAGCCGGGAGGTCGGTTCGAGCCCGATGCGCAGGCCGTGGTCGGTCAGCAGGCGGCCCGCGAAGGCGTGGTAGGTGGAGATCACGGGCTCGCCGGGCGGGTTGTCGGGGTCGATGACGTCCGGGTCGGTGACGCCCGCCTTGACCAGTGCCGTGCGGACGCGCTCGGCGAGTTCACCGGCCGCCTTGTTGGTGAACGTGAGGCCGAGGACCTGTTCGGGCGCGACCTGCCCGGTGCCCACCAGCCACACCACGCGGGCCGCCATCACCGTGGTCTTTCCCGATCCGGCTCCGGCCACGATCACCTGCGGGGCGGGCGGCGCGGTGATGCAGGCCGTCTGCTCCGGGGTGAACGGGATGCCGAGGAGCTCCTTGAGCTGCTCGGGGTCACTGATACGGGCGGGCACGTCGGAGAGGCTAACGGTGGCCACTGACAGCGGACGCCGGATCGTCCGCCGGGACGGGAGAAGCCCTGGTCGGCGCGCCTGGTGCGGTAGGTCACACGGGGCGCTCGCTTGTCGGCGTTCACTCACCGTGCTCGCCCGCCGGCCCCCGTTCACTCGCTCGCCGTGCTCACTCCACGACGGTGCGGCCCTCCGGTCGTGCGCTGCACGAGGCGCGGAAGGCGCAGTGCGTGCAGTGCTGCCCGGTGGTCGGGGAGAACCGCTCGTCGAGGACCTTGCCCGCGGCGGTGGCCAGCAGCTCGCCGACCCACTGCCCCTCGAGGGGCTCCTGGGCCTGCACCTTGGGCAGGGTGTCGCCGCCGTCCTTCTTGGCGGCGCCCTGCCTGAGCTGGACGAGTTCGGCGCCGCCCGGTTCGGGCCGCTGTCCGTCGAAGGCGTCGTCGACGGCGCCCTCGCGCACGGCCAGCTGGTAGACGGCGAGCTGCGGGTGGCGGGCCACCTCGGCGGCGCTGGGCGCCTGCTTGCCGGTCTTGAAGTCGACGACGTAGGCGCGGCCCTCGGCGTCCGTCTCGACGCGGTCCATGGAGCCGCGGATGCGTACCTGGTAGTCGCCCGCCGCGAGGGTGACGTCGAAGTCGTGCTCACTGGCCACCGGGGTGCGTCCGGCGCGGACGCTGTTCGAGTCGACGTGCCACTTCAGGAAGCGTTCGAGCGCCACGCGCGCGTTCTGCTTCTCCTGGTCGGACTTCCAGGGCGCGTCGAAGGCGAGCGCGTTCCACACCGAGTCGAGGCGCTCCATGAGGACGTCGAGGTCGGCGGGGGTGCGCCCGGAGGCGACCTCGTCGGCGAGGACGTGCACCACGTTGCCGAAGCCCTGGGCGGCGGTCGCGGGCGCGTCGGCCTTCACCTCGCGGCCGAGGAACCACTGCAGGGCGCAGGTGTTGGCGAGCTGGTCGAGCGCGCTGCCGGAGAGCGCCACGGGCTGGTCGCGGTCGCGCAGCGGCACCTTGCTCTCGGTCTGGTCCCACATGCCCCACCAGCGGTAGGGGTGCGCGGAGGGCACGAGGGGCCGGCCGTCGTCGTCCGCCAGCGCGGCGAGCCGGGCCAGCCGTCGGGCGGCGGCCTCCCTCAGGGCGTCGGAGACACGTGGGTCGACGGTCGTGGCGCGCAGTTCGGCGACGAGCGCGGCGACGGACAGGGGGCGGCGCGGACGGCCGGTGACGTCCCTTGGTTCGACGCCGAGTTCGGTGAGGAAGCGGGAGGGCTGGTCCCCGTCGTCGGCGGGGGCCTTCACGGCGGTGACGACGAGGCGGTCACGCGCGCGTGTGCAGGCGACGTAGAACAGGCGTCGTTCCTCCGCGAGCAGCGCGCCGGGGGTGAGGGGCTCGGCGAGTCCGTCGCGGCCGATGCGGTCGGCCTCCAGCAGGGAGCCACGGCGGCGCAGGTCTGGCCACAGGCCTTCCTGGACCCCGGCGACGACGACCAGGCGCCACTGAAGGCCCTTGGAGCGGTGGGCGGTCATCAGGCGTACGGCGTCGGGGCGCATGGCGCGGCGGGTCAGCGTGTCGGCGGCGATGTCCTGGGCCTCGACCTCCTCCAGGAAGTTGAGGGCGCCCCGGCCGCCGGTGCGCTCCTCCGCGCGCGCCGCGGTCGCGAACAGGGCGCACACGGCGTCGAGGTCACGGTCGGCGTTGCGGCCCCCGGCGCCGCCGCGCCGGGAGGCGTTCTCCAGGCGCTTGGGCCACGGTGTGCCGTTCCACAGCTCCCACAGCGCCTCCTCGGCCGTGCCGCCGCCCGCGAGCCGTTCCCGCGCCGTTCCGAGCAGCGCGCCCAGGCGCTGGGCTCCGCGCGCGTACGCGGGATCGTGCGCCACCAGGCGCTCCGGTTCGGCCAGGGCCCGCGCGAGGAGCTGGTCGGAGGGCGGCGGTACGGGGTTGCCGGCGGCCCGCTCCTCCTCGCGCAGGGCGCGGCCCAGGCGGCGCAGGTCGGCGGCGTCCATGCCGGCGAGGGGCGAGGTGAGGAGGGTGAGCGCGGTCTCGGTGTCGAGCCACACTCCGGTGTGAGCCGCCCCCTGCGTCTCCTCGGGGTGATCCTGCGCATCCCCCTCAGGGCGGATGTGCGAGGCCTCCGCGCGGGCCACCGCGCGCAGCGCCGTCAACAGGGGGGTCACGGCCGGTTCGTGGCGCAGTGGCAGGTCGTCGCCGTCGATGTCGAGGGGCACTCCGGCGGCGGTGAGGGCACGGCGGACCGTCGGGATGGTGCGGGTTCCGGCGCGTACCAGGACGGCCATCTCGCTCCAGGGGACGCCGTCCTCCAGATGGGCCCGGCGCAGGATGTCCGCGATGTTGTCCAGTTCCGCGCCGGGCGTCGGGTACGTGTGGACCTCGACGCGGCCCCCGTCCCGTACCGCCGCGAGTTCCCGGTGGGCGCGCACCTTGTCCGCCGGGAGGCGGGTCAGCGGCATGCGCTGGGTGACCAGCCGGGTGGCCGCGAGGAGGGTGGCGCCGGAGCGGCGGGACGTCCTGAGGACGTGCACGGGCGCCGGGGTGCCGTCGGGGCGGGGGAACGTGTGCGGGAAGTCCAGGATGCCGCCCACGTCGGCGCCGCGGAACGTGTAGATCGACTGGTCGGGGTCGCCGAATGCCACCAGGGTCCGCCCGGCGCCCGCGAGGGCCCGCAGCAGCCGGACCTGCGCCGGGTCGGTGTCCTGGTACTCGTCGACGTAGACCGCGTCGTACCGGGCGGCCAGCCGCTCGGCGACCTCGGGGCGGCGGGCCAGCAGCACCGCGCGGTGGACCAGCTCCGCGTAGTCGATCACTCCCTGGAGGTCGAGGACGTCCAGGTACTCGGCGAGGAACGCGGAGGCGGCCTCCCAGTCGGGGCGGCCTATGCGCCGGGCGAAGCGGCGCAGCGCCTCCGGGCCGAGGCCCAGCTCACGGCTGCGGGCCAGCACGGCGCGCACCTCGTCGGCGAAGCCGCGCGTGGTCAGGCAGGCGCGCAGTTCCTCGGGCCAGCGCACATGCGCGAGGCCGAGGCGCTCCAGGTCGGTCTGCCCGGCGAGCAGTTCCCGTACGGCCACGTCCTGCTCGGGGCCGGACAGCAGCCGCAGGGGTTCGACGAAGAGGTCGCCGGCCTGGTGGGCGCGGACCAGGGCGTAGCAGAACGAGTGGAACGTGGTGGCCTGCGGGGCGTGGGCCGCGCCCGTGCGCAGCGCCATGCGGTCGCGCAGGTCGACGGCGGCCCTGCGGCTGAAGGTGAGCACCAGGATGCGCTCGGGGTCGCCGCCGCGGGCGATCCGGGCGGCCACGGACTCCACGAGCGTGGTCGTCTTGCCGGTGCCCGGGCCCGCGAGCACGAGCAGGGGGCCGGCCCGGTGGTCAACCACCGCGCTCTGCGGTGCGTCAAGTCGAGGGGGATCCACCCGGACGGGCGGGGTACGCACCAGTCGGTAAGCGCCACGGCTCCCCTGCCGCACCGGGGGGTGCGGCAGGCGCCTGGTGGAGGAAGAGGAGCTCACGTGGTTCGCCGGTCCTGGTGGTCGTGCTCGGGCTTGTCACTGTCGATGCGGGGCACCGTCGTCGAGGGGTGGTGGTCGGGCCGCGGGGGGCGGGATCGCCGCACGGGGTGGGCGGTGGCCGGGGGATGAGGGGGACACGCGCCGTTGACGCTACGCCGGGGAAGGTTGCGGAAGCAGGGCTTCCCCTTGTTCCCGGAGGTCCCTCTTGTCACGGCTGTCCCTCACCGCACGAACGTACGGCATGTCACAGACGTGCCGCGCCTCCCCCGAACGGGCCATGGCGTCCCGTCCACCGCGTCCGATGCCGGAAGCTGTCAGATGTGACCTTTCGCGCATGCGTCGCCGTCCCATCGCGCCCGCCTCATGTCCAGGCGCGGCAGATGCCCCTCGGACGCGCGGCCGGCCTCCCGCAGCGGGGTGCCCTCGTCCCGGTAGTGGCCGAGGGCGTCCAGTTCGTTCCCCGGGAGCAGCACTCCGTCGGCGCGGACCACCCGCCACCAGGGGACGGCTCCGCCGTAGAGGGCCATCACACGGCCCACCTGGCGCGGCCCGCCCTCCTCGAGCCACTCGGCGACGTCCCCGTACGTCATGACGCGCCCCGGGGGGATGCGTTCGGCCAGGTCAAGGACCCGTTCCGCGTATTCCGGCAGGGCATCCTCCGGAAGGCTCCGCTCGCTCATCCGACCCATCCTGCCTCACGCCACCGACAATGTGAGGAGAGAGCGGCCGGGCGTGGCCCTCGCCCCGTCCCGGCGCTTCGGGCAGACTGTGCGCCCCCGCATTTGCACCCTGATGCCCCCGTGTGTCGGGTGGGCATGCCACCATCGTGCGGGCGGTGACTGGTGATACGAGACCAAGAAGAGGCGATGAAACAGCAGGGCGTGCACCCCGAAGGAGCGGAGGGCACCTCTGAGGGTTCGTCGCGCCCGGACCCGGTCGCCGCGGACCACGACGCAGGCGAGGACGCGCGGAAGGCCCAGGACGAAGAGGCCCCTCAGACCCCCCAGGTCTCGCTGGAGAAGGGGCCCGAGCGCGACGAGCCCGGGAAGGACGCACAGCGGCGCTCGGACGACGCGGCGCAGCAGCCGTCCGACCCGGACGCGGGCTGTGCCGACGCTCCCCATGACGCGGTGGAGGGCGACGAACCGCTGCTCCCCGCGCGCGTGCACCGTCCTTCCGATCTGATGCGCCTTCTGGTGGGCATCCTCGCGATCGTGGTGCTGCTCGCCATCGCCGCGTTCGCGCACGGCACCACCTCGGGTCTCGAACAGGACATCAACAAGGGCACGGGACAGGCACCCGATCTACTGATCAAGATCGCGGGTCTGGCGTCGAGCATCGCGATCCTGCTGGTACCGGTTGCATTCGCGATCGAACGGCTGATCAAGCGTGACGGTCTGCGGATCGCCGACGGCGTCCTCGCGGCAGTCCTCGCCCATGGAGTGACACTCGCCACGGACCTGTGGGTCGCCAGAGCCGCACCGCCCTCGATCCAGGACGCACTCACCCAGCCCTCCCCCGGCGACATCCATGCCCTGACCGACCCGGTGCACGGCTATCTCGCACCCGTCATCGCCTATATGACGGCCGTGGGCATGTCACGCAGACCGCGCTGGCGCGCCGTGCTGTGGGTGGTGCTGCTGCTCGACGCCTTCTCCATGCTGGTCACCGGCTACACGACACCGTTCTCCATCATCCTGACCGTGCTGATCGGCTGGAGTGTCGCGGCCGGCACGCTGTACGCGGTCGGCTCGCCGAACGTGCAGCCCACCGGGCGGACCCTGATGGCGGGTCTGCGCACCGTGGGCTTCCGCCCCGTGAGCGCGGCGCGCCAGGAGACGCCCGACACGGCGGACACCGGCGACCGCGGCCGACGCTACTTCGTCACGCTGGAGGACGGCCCTCCGCTCGACGTCACGGTCGTCGACCGCGAGCAGCAGGCACAGGGCTTCTTCTACCGGGTGTGGCGGCGGCTGACGCTGCGCGGGATCACCACGCGCAGCAGCCTGCAGTCCCTGCGCCAGGCCTTGGAGCAGGAGGCGCTCCTCGCCTACGCGGCCATCGCGGCCGGTGCCAACGCGCCCCGGCTGATCGCGACCTCCGAGCTGGGCCCCGACGCGGTGATGCTCGTCTACGAGCACACGGGCGGCCGCACGCTGGACCAGCTGGCCGACGAGGAGATCACCGACGAACTGCTGCACGACACCTGGCACCAGGTGCAGGCCCTGCAGTCGCGGCGCATCGCGCACCGCCGGCTCGCCGGGGACGCCATCGTGGTGGATCGTTCCGGCACCGTCGTCCTGACGGACCTGCGCAGTGGCGAGATCGCGGCCGGCGATCTGGTGCTGCGGATGGACATCGCGCAGTTGCTGGCCACGCTCGGACTGCGGGTCGGTGCCGAACGGGCGGTGGCCTCCGCGGTCGCCGTGCTCGGCCCGGACACGGTCGCCGACTGTCTGCCCATGCTCCAGCCGATCGCACTGACCCGCTCCACGCGCGCGACCCTGCGGAAACTGGCCCGGGAGCGGGCCGAACGCGAGCGGGAGGCGGTCCTCGAGGCCTCCCGGCAGGCGAAGCTGGCCCGCGCGGCGGAGGCGGGCGACACCCTCGGGGCCGTCCCCGACAAGCTCGACAAGAAGTCCGTACGCGCTGAGCAGCGGGCCGAGAAACGGGCGATCGACGAAGCCCTGGAGGAGGCACGCGAGGAGGATCTCCTCACCCAGATCCGCCACCAGGTGCTGCGGATCAGGCCTCAGGCGCCGGTCGAACCGGCCCGCCTGGAGCGGGTGCGGCCGCGCACGCTGCTCAGTTTCATGGCCGGTGCCATCGGCGCGTACTTCCTGCTGACGCAGCTCACCCATATCGAGTTCGGCACGCTCTTCGCCAATGCCCAGTGGGGCTGGGTGGCGGCGGCTGTGTTCTTCTCCGCGCTGAGCTATGTCGCGGCGGCGATGGCGCTGCTCGGCTTCGTGCCCGAGCGGGTGCCGTTCTGGCGCACCGTGGCGGCGCAGGTCGCCGGGTCGTTCGTGAAGATCGTGGCGCCCGCGGCGGTCGGCGGTGTCGCGCTCAACACACGCTTCCTGCAGCGGGCGGGCGTGCGACCCGGGCTGGCGGTGGCGAGTGTCGGCGCCTCGCAGCTGTTCGGACTCGGCTGCCATGTGCTGATGCTGCTCTCGTTCGGCTATCTCACCGGCACCGAGAAGACCCCGTCGCTGTCGCCGTCCCGTACGGTCATCGCAGGTCTGCTGACGGTCGCGGTGCTCGTGCTGGTGGTGACGTCCGTGCCGTTCATGCGGAAGTTCGTCGTCACGCGCGTGAGGTCGCTGTTCGCCGGTGTCGTGCCGCGCATGCTCGATGTGCTGCAGCGGCCGCAGAAGCTGATCACCGGTATCGGTGGCATGCTGCTGCTGACCGCGTGCTTCGTGATGTGCCTGGACGCCTCGATCCGGGCGTTCGGACACGAGGAGCACACCTCGCTGAGCCTGGCCAGCGTGGCGGTCGTGTTCCTGGCGGGTAACGCGCTCGGGTCGGCCGCCCCGACCCCCGGCGGCGTGGGCGCGGTGGAGGCCACCCTGACGGTGGGTCTCATCGCCGTCGGCCTGCCCAAGGAGGTCGCGGCGCCCGCGGTGCTGCTGTACCGGCTGCTCACACTGTGGCTGCCGGTGCTGCCCGGCTGGCTGTCCTTCAACCATCTGTCGCGCAAGGAAGCCCTCTAGGGGTGTTGCGAAAGATCGCTGCCGGCCGCTCTCACGCGCGTCGTGGAGAGCGGCCGGTCGCGAAAGCGGCCACTCACCCTCCCGGCTCACGCCCCGAGCGCTCCGCCCCGCGCGGTCGCAGGATGGGAGCATGCCGAACCGACTCCGCATCCGCACCGCAGCCCTCGCCGCCACCGCCGTCGTCCTGCCCTCGCTGATGGCGGGGTGCGCCGGCAGCTTCGCGGACGGAGAGCTGTCGAGCCAGAAGCTGATCTGGAAGGACTGTCCCGCGCCGTCCGAGGCGGAGGGCGGCGGCAGTGCCCCCGCCCCCCTGCCGAGCGGCGCGAGATGGCAGTGCGCGACCATGCAGGCGCCCCTGAACTGGAACAACCCCACCGGCGGCACCATCGGGATCGCGCTGATCCGGGTGAAGACCAGCGGCCCCCCGAACAAACGGATCGGCTCCCTCGTCTTCAACTTCGGCGGCCCGGGCGGCTCCGGGGTCACTGCGCTGCCCGCCTTCGCCCCGGACTACGAGACTCTGCGCACCCGCTACGACCTGGTGAGCTTCGACCCGCGCGGGGTCGGCCGCAGCGCGGGCGTCAAGTGCAAGGACGACCAGCAGCTCGACGCGTTCTTCCAGCAGGACATGACGCCCGACAACGCGGCCGAGCAGCAGGCCTTCGTGAACAGCACCAAGCAGTTCAACAGGGCCTGCGAGCAGAACTCGGGGCGGGTCCTGCCGTATGTGCGCACCACCGACGCCGCCCGCGACATGGACCTGATGCGCAAGGTGCTCGGCGACTCCAAGCTGTACTACTTCGGCATCTCGTACGGCACCGAACTGGGCGGCGTCTACGCGCACCTCTTCCCCAAGAACGTGGGACGGGCCGTCTTCGACGCGGTCGTCGACCCGACGGAGGACCCGGTGCAGTCCTCGGTGGGACAGGCCAAGGGCTTCCAGCTCGCGCTGGACAACTACGCGCGGGACTGCGTCGCCAAGAGCGGGGGCTGCCCGGTCGGCCGCACCCCGCAGGACGTCGAGAAGCGGATCGCCAAACTTCTAAATGACCTCGACAAGAAGCCGCTGCCCGGCATCTTCCCCCGCCGCCTGACCCAGACGGCGGCCACCAACGGCATCGCGCAGGCCCTGTACTCCAAGGAATTCTGGGGATATCTCACCGACGGCCTGAAGCAGGCGTACGCGGGTGACGGCAAGGTGCTGATGGCGCTGTCGGACGCGATGAACGGACGCAACGAGAACGGCCAGTACAGCAATCTGATCCCGGCGAACATCGCGATCAACTGCGCGGACCAGAAGCCTCGTTACACCGTCGCCGACGTGAAAGCGAAGCTGCCGCAGTTCCGGGCCGCCTCCCCGCTGTTCGGTGACTATCTGGCCTGGGGTCTGATCAGCTGCACCAACTGGCCGGTGGCCGGAGCCGCCGACCACCCGAACGTGAGCGCCTCCGGAGCCGCGCCGATCCTCGTGGTCGGCAACACCGGCGACCCGGCGACCCCGTACGAGGGGGCGAGGAGGATGGTGCAGGCGCTCGGACCCGGTGTCGGTGTCGAGCTGACGTACAAGGGCCAGGGGCACGGTTCCTACGACAGCAGGGACAAGTGCGTGCAGAACACCGTCAACAACTACCTGCTCTACGGCAAGGTCCCCCGGGCCGGCATCGTCTGCACCTGATCCCGGCGGCTCCCCGTCATCAGGATCCCCACTTCCACCGGGCCCCCGCGCTGCGGGCCCCAGGCCCCGGCCGACACGGCCTTCGGAGGAAAAGTGCAGGTCAGACCGTTTTCCACAGGCAGCCGCAGGCCCCGCTCGATCCGCCTACTATGGCCTGACTGCTCTCCGCCGATCCGGGCGGAGAGCCGGTGAGGGGGGTGCACATGTCACGTGTCGTACGGTGGACGGCCGCGGTCGCGGCCGCCCTGCTGATCACCGGCTGCGCAAGCGGCGCGGCCCATTCATCCGGCTCGTCCGACTCGACCGCGGACGACAGCAAGGGCCACTCCGGCGCGTCGGCGTCGGCACCGCGGGATGCCGATTCCCTGGAGTTGCCCGCCTCGCTCACTGCCCAGAAGCTCACCTGGAGCGGTTGCAAGGGCGCCTCGGCCCCGGGTGGCGACTGGCAGTGCACGACGATGAAGGCGCCCCTGGACTGGTCGAGGCCGGACGGCGAGACGATCGGCCTCGCACTGATCCGGTCCAAGGCGACCGGTGGCGACCGCATAGGCTCGCTCCTGTTCAACTTCGGCGGCCCGGGCGGCTCCGGCGTCTCGACGATTCCGTCGTACGCGAGCCTGGCCTCCCAACTCCACAAGCGGTACGACCTGGTGAGCTGGGATCCGCGCGGGGTCGGCGCGAGCGAGGGCATCCGCTGCCGCAACGACAAGGCGATCCAGGCCGCCGAGACCATAGACGCCACACCGGACGACGCCGCCGAGGTGAAGGCCTACCTCGATGACGCCGCCGACTTCGGCCAGGGATGTGCGCGGGCGGCCGGGAAGCTGCTCACGCATGTGTCCACGACCGACACCGCGCGCGACATGGACCTGATGCGCCAGGTCCTCGGCGACCGGACGATGCACTACCTCGGCATCTCGTACGGCACCGAACTGGGCGGCGTCTACGCCCACTTGTTCCCCGGGAAGGTGGGGCGCCTGGTGCTGGACGCAGTCGTCGACCCGACCGCCGACAGCCTGGGCCATGCGAAGAACCAGGCCCTCGGTTTCCAGCGCGCACTCGACGACTATCTGAAGTCGACGGGCCAGGACCCCCAGCGGGGCTCCCGGAAGATCGCGAGACTGCTCAAGCGGATCGACGCCAAGCCGCTGCCGACGACGTCCGGACGCAAGCTCACCCAGACCCTGGCCCTGACCGGCATCGTGCTGCCGCTCTACAGCAAGGAGAGCTGGCCCATCCTCACCAGTGCCCTCGCCTCGGCACAGAGCGGCGACGGCTCCGAGCTGCTGCGCCTGGCCGACGAGTACAACGACCGGGACGCCGCCGGGCACTACGGCACGACGACGCACTCACAGCGAGTCATATCCTGCCTGGACGAGCGGCAGCGGCCGACGGCCGCGCAGGTGAAGGCGCAGCTGCCGGAGTTCGAGAAGATCTCGCCCGTGTTCGGCGACTTCCTGGGCTGGGACACGGCCGGCTGGTGCCACGACTGGCCGGTGGCCGGAGAGTTCGACCACCCGGAGGTCAGCGCGCCGGGAGCCGCGCCGGTGCTGGTGGTGGGCAACACCGGGGATCCTGCCACACCGTACGAGGGCGCCCGCAGGATGGCCGACGGACTGGGCCAGGGCGTCGGCGTCGAGCTGACCTGGAAGGGCGAGGGCCACGGGGCGTACGGGAGCGGAAGCACGTGCGTGGACGCGACCGTGAACGCATACCTGCTGAACGGCACGGTCCCGAAGGACGGAAAGGTCTGCTCCTGACGCCGGCCAGGGCCGTCACCGAAGGCACGGGTGACCGAGCGAGTTCCGGTGATCGCGGAGGAGTTGAGGTACGGCGCCAGGACGGTGCGGCGGTGGCTGCACCGCTTCCCACTCGGGCCTGGCGCCTCCGTGTTCACTCCACTGATGTCGTGCGCTGATTCCGCCACGCGTTGCGAGGTTTCTCCAGTATTCCCGTCAGGTGCGACCCTCGGCATCAAAACCGGGCAGGTCCACAGACTGCCCGACGCGCCGGAAGCTTACGGGGCCATGATCACTCGCGCCAAAGCAGCTCCCGGCCAAAGTCGCTACGCCGACCGCGTGCAAAAGGTGCAGGTCACGGCAGGGAAACGGCCCTTGGCAATGAGCGCGATCGCCTGTCACGATCTAGCCGTGGTCAACCTTTCGAAGATCGCGAGGCAGGCAGACGCCCTCCTCGACCTGATGGGCGTGGCGGTCGGTTCACTGCTGCTGGTGATCGGTATCGAGACCTACCGCGACGGTGGATCCGTGGGCTGGCCCATCGCCGGATCAGTGCTGTTCTTGGTCAACCTCTGGGTAGCCTGCCGTCGATTCTGCCGGCGTAGGAAACCGACTCCGGCGTCGTAGCCGCGCACAGGCAGCCACCCGTGCCCCTTGCGTGCCCGACGGGAGAGCGATCAACGGGGACCAACGGAGAACGTCGGCGATCCTGCCGAGAACACGCAAGCCAACGTTCTGCCAGGTCAGCGGATCCGCATACGCGATCTTCCAAACAAGTGCCGCAGAACCCGTGCAGCGGCGCTTGACTGCGGCATTGAAACTCCAGCCCAAAGCCGCTCCACCCACCGGGTTTCAAACGTCCGCATTGCTCTCGCTTGGCTCCACCAGGCAAGATAACTACGATGCCCTGGGCCGAGCCCCGGTCTTGTACTGATCGATCCCAAAACGTACCTGGAACTCCACGAGGTCGATCTCGGCTCCACGAGCCACGAGGTCACGAACCGGGAGCCGGGAAGTGGACATCTCCGGTTGACACAGAGTCAGGTTGGTCCGGCAGTACGCGGCGACGATGAGCAGGGGTCAGTTGGCGGGTCGTGTCTTCGGGAAGGGCGTGCTCGATCAGTACGCGGGCGGCCTCGAGGGCGTCGTGGCGGGGGCAGGGGTTGTCGAGGGAGGTCCCTAGGGCGTGGGCGCCTTCGAGGAGGACGTTCAGCTGCCGGCCCAGTTGGTCCGGGTTGGCGGCACCTGCACGCGTGGCGATGTCGGCGAGCTGTTGGGTGAGGCCGTTCTTGTGGTGGAGGACCAGTTCCTGCACGTCGGGCATGTGCCCTGCGCCTTCGACAGCGGCGTTGTGGAACGGACAGCCGCGGTTCGTCTTGCGCCCTGAGGGACCCCAGGTCGCCTCGGCAAGCAGGCTGAACAGCGACAGCAGCTGGTCTGGGGGAGAGAGTCCCTCGCGGCTCAGGTGCTGTTCGATTCGCCGGCTCAATGCGGCCTTGTAGTTGCGCAGGTATTCCCCCACCAGCGCGTTCTTGGTGGGGAAGTGCTGGTAGAAGGTGCGCGTGGAGACCTCGGCGGTCTCGACCAGGCGGGCGATGCCGGTGGCGTGGATGCCCTCTTCGTAGAAGAGCTTCGCGGCTGCCTGCAGGATGCGCTCGCGCGCCCCCCGGCCGCCACGTTGCCGGGTGCCAGCTGCGCTCTCTGTCTCCATGCCACAAGTATAGCAATCGCTTTACTTTGCCGCCGGAATGCGCTAGCCTCAAAGTACACCGATCACTTTACTTGGAGGAGGCTGGCTCTCTGAGCCCGCTGACAACGGTCGCGCTGCACCTGTCTGCACCCGCGCCGCGCGATTCGCCCCAGCTGCTACTGGAGAGAAAGCACCATGCACATCACGCCCTGGTGTCCAGCGGAACGAGTATCGCGCTCGGTCGGCTTCTGGCTGCTGGCCGTCACGCTCCTTGCTTTCTATGCCGCGGCCAGCGCGTTTTCCCCGCTCTTGGTGGTGGACCAGCACCGCTGGGGATTCACGCCGACCATGCTCACCACGATCTTCGCGGTCTACGCCTTGGGCTTGCTGGTTGCGCTGCTGACCGTCGGAGGGCTCTCGGACTACGTCGGCAGGCGGCCCGTGCTCGCCGGCGCGCTGATCGTGGAGGCAGCGTCCATGGGCATGTTCCTCACTGCCGACGGCGTGGGGTTGCTGCTGGTGGCGCGAATCCTGCAGGGGCTGGGGATCGGTGCGTCGATAGGGTCCATCGGCGCCGGGCTGCTGGACCTGCAGCCTTCAACCACGTCACGCCTCGGCTCGCTGCTGAACAGCGCCGCGCCGGCCGCCGGGCTGGGGCTCGGGGCGCTGGGCAGCGGAGTGCTGGTGCAGTACGCCCCCGCCCCCACGATGCTGGTCTTCGCCCTGCTCGTCACCGTCTTCCTGGTGCTGACCGTGGCGGTGTTCTTCCTGCCCGAGCCGGTCGCCCCCCGGCCGGGCGCCTGGGCCTCGCTGCGGCCGCGGATGGCCGTGCCGTCCCAGGCACGCCGGTCATTCCTGGCGATCATGCCCTGTCTTGTCGCCACCTGGGCGATCAGCGGGTTCTACCTCTCGCTGGTCCCCTCGCTGGCCGTAGGGGTGCTGCACATCGGAAGTCATCTGGTCGGCGCCCTGGCGCTGACCACGTTCTTCAGCGCGGGAACCGTGGGCTCACTGGTGTCTCGCAACCTGGCGCCGAACCGGGCCATGGCCGTGGGGTGCGTGGCCCTGGCCGCAGGGACCGGCCTTACCCTGCTCGCCCTCGTCGGGCCCTCGACGCCGCTGTTCTTCCTCGGCACCTCCCTCGCCGGCGCCGGCTGGGGCAGCTCTCTCTTGGGCTCCTGGAGCGCGCTGGCAGCATTGGCCGGCCCCACGGAGCGGGCGAAGCTGTTCGCCTTCGTCTACGTCGTCAGCTATATCGCTTTCGGTCTTCCCGCCGTAGCGGCCGGGCTGGTCATACCGTCCCTCGGCCTGCGCGCCACGACGATGTGGTACGGCGCCGCGGTGATCGCGCTGACGCTGCTGGCCGTCCTCATAGCCGCCGTTCGCAGGCGCACACCAACGGCCTTCTCCGGGGCCTTGGCCGCCGACCACCCTCCCTGCCGGGGGGCCGCCAAGGCCGCACGGGGTCAGTAGGTCGGAGCGCCTGGTCCGTCCGGAACGTGATCGCGCAGCATGGCGCCCTAAAGCGCTGGTCAGCCCCTGTTCCAGCCGTTGACGGTTGATGTCGTGGCCGACTGACCGAGCGTAGGGTGGAATCATGGCCATAGCAGCAGGCGAGTACGCGATTGGCAAGCCAGTCGGTCGGTTGCTGGTGCGCACCGCTCGCCAGGGCATGGCCGCAAAGGTTGGACATGACCTACTCATCGAGGCCACCGCGTGGGAAGGCCACGTCATCGTGCCGGCGGACCCCGCGACCAAGCCGACGCTGGTGTCGGTACGCGTGGACCTGGGCGCGCTGAAGGTCCTGGAAGGCACCGGCGGGGTCAAGCCGCTCAGCGACGGCGACAGGGAACAGATCCGGCAAACGATGCACAAGCTGCTGCGTGTCGATCAGCACCGATATGCGACCTTCACCTCCACAGGCGTGGAGATCCACGACGACAGAGCAACCGTTGAGGGAGATCTGACTCTGGTTGGGCAGACCCGTCTGCTCCGCTTGGATGTGCGACAGCGAGACGACGGCAGCGTCAAGGGTGCCGGGAGCGTGGTGCAGTCCCGATGGGGCATCAAGCCATACTCGGGCTTCTTCGGCGCCCTCAAACTTCGCGACGCCGTCGACATTGAGGTCACCACCGGTCTTCAGGAGATCGACGCACCAGGCTGACGGCAGCGACGGCAGTCCTGACGGCAACGACGGTGTACGAGGGCGAACCCCATGCGACCGCCAGCGGAATCGGTCACTGTCGCCCAGGTCCAGTCCGAGGGGCGCGCCCACATCTTCTAATCGCCTGGTCTCGCGGCCCAGCTCGGCGCAGTGGCACGGAGCCAACCGGCGAACGGAGCGCCGGCCGCACGCTGTAGTGGCGGCGGCTTGCCGCAAGGACCTGGCCGCCGTGGTCGGGCGGTCATTCAGCGCCCGTAGATGTGACCCCGCACCAACGGGTCGTTCTCCAGGATGAAGTCCGAAACCTGCCAGAACTCTGGCAAGCGTGGATGCCGCAAGGCGGCTTCACGGTCGAGCTTGCGCCCGAAGAGAGGTCCATCGGGATGCGCGAGACCTGCCGTGACCAGGGTGGAAGCGGGCTCATGCTGGCCGACGACAGGGCCCACTCGACATGCGAAGGAGACATGGTCGTCCCACTGGTCGGGCCCGACGCCCCACGTCCCCAAGATCACGTCTATCCACGCATCGTGATCCCGGTCTCGGTGGTGGTAGCAGTTGGCGAAGTACACCGCGTACGGAGCGCCGTCCGCGTGGACGAAGTTCCAGGCGCGCTCTATGGGGGCGTTGCAGCAGTCGCACTGAAACTCGCGGGTCTGCCGGTCAGGGCCAAAGGTCATGGACATGACGCACATGAGATCACGACGACACGCTCGCACGTGGTTGCACCGTTCTGACATCCACCAGTGACATCAACGACTGCGGACAGCGGCGACAACCAGCAGCCACGTACGGCACCGGTGTAGGAGGCGGGCCCTGAGCCGACCGGGTGGAGAACGAACTTGTAATGCGGCGGTCACGTATCAGGAGCCGAGCGGCAATGACGGCAACAAGCGCGGACGACAACACCCGACGGCCTGCCACGGAGGCCCCGCGGACCCGCTGGTCCAGCCAGCTGGGGTGTGCCAGCATCTTCTAAGCGTTTGGCCGCACGACGTGGCCGGTCAGCCAGCTTGCCGTCATGACCGATGACATCGTTCTGCGCCTGGACCGTGACAGCGCAGAGGACCTTTACGAGGTGCTGCGGCTGCTCGGCGAGCACATCGCTGCCGGCGCGCCCATCCCGGAACCGCCGGCGGATGCAAATGAGCGGCTTGGCCGTGTATTCAGATCCCTGGGTGACTCGCTCGGCAGGAAGGGCAGAGTGGTCTAGCGGCAGCCGCCGGGCCGTCTCTGGGCCCTGCGAGGCCGACCGACGCCGACCGACAACGACAGAAGCCCACGGCTTCTGAACTGGTCAGAGCCGTGGGCTTCTTCAGGATCGCTGGTCAGCCGGAGGGCCGGTCAGTACACCGGCTTGTGCGGTTCGATCTGGTTGACCCAGCCGATGACGCCGCCGCCGACGTGGACCGCGTCCGCGAAGCCCGCCGACTTCAGGACGGCGAGGACTTCCGCGCTGCGGACACCCGTCTTGCAGTGCAGGACGATCTTCTTGTCCTGGGGCAGGCCCTCCAGGGCGGTACCCAGGAGGAACTCGTTCTTCGGAACCAGCCGGGCGCCCGGGATGGAGACGATCTCGTACTCGTTCGGCTCCCGGACATCGATGATCTCGATGTTCTCGCCGTCGTCGATCCACTCCTTGAGCTGCTTGGGAGTGATCGTCGAGTCGGCCGCCGCCGCCTGGGCCTCCTCGGAGACGACGCCGCAGAAGGCCTCGTAGTCGATGAGCTCGGTGACGGTGGGGTTCTCGCCGCAGACCGCGCAGTTGGGGTCCTTGCGGACCTTGACCTGGCGGTACTGCATCTCCAGGGCGTCGTAGATCATCAGTCGGCCGACCAGCGGCTCACCGGTGCCGGTGAGCACCTTGATGGCCTCGGTGACCTGGATGGAGCCGATGGACGCGCACAGCACGCCGAGGACGCCGCCCTCGGCGCAGGAGGGGACCATGCCCGGCGGCGGGGGCTCCGGGTAGAGGCAGCGGTAGCAGGGACCGTGCTCCGACCAGAAGACGGAGGCCTGGCCGTCGAAGCGGTAGATCGAGCCCCACACATACGGCTTGTTCAGCAGCACGCACGCGTCGTTGACCAGGTAGCGGGTCGCGAAGTTGTCCGTACCGTCGACGATCAGGTCGTACTGGCTGAAGATGTCCATCACGTTGTCGGCCTCGAGCCGCTCCTCGTGAAGGATCACGTTCACATACGGGTTGATGCCCTTGACCGAGTCACGCGCGGACTCGGCCTTGGAGCGGCCGATGTCGGCCTGGCTGTGGATGATCTGCCGCTGGAGGTTCGACTCGTCCACCTCGTCGAACTCCACGATGCCGAGCGTTCCCACGCCCGCCGCGGCCAGGTACATCAGCGCCGGCGAGCCCAGACCGCCGGCGCCCACACAGAGCACCTTGGCGTTCTTCAGCCGCTTCTGCCCGTCCATCCCGACGTCGGGGATGATCAGGTGGCGGGAGTACCTGCGGACCTCGTCTACGGTGAGCTCGTCAGCCGGCTCGACCAGGGGTGGCAGCGACACGGGGACTCCGTTGGTCGGTCGATCACTACGGTTGTTCTCCTCGTAACACTGCCACGCCCTTCTTCATTCCGAGACACCCGTTCCGAGGCGCGAGACGATGTCGTCCCAGTAGCCGGGCATGGCCTCCCAGGGGTCCGTGCGACCGCCGCGGACCGTGCGATCGGTGAACCAGATCGTGCCCGCGCCCTGCCAGCGGGCGATGCGCAGCGCCTCGTCGAGATGGCCGCGCGGTACGCCGTGCACGAAGTGGCAGAACCGCTCGGGCGGGTAGTCGGCGGTCCATTCGGCCACCTGCGACCAGCGGTAGTCGTTCCAGGTGCCGGAGAAGGTGACCAGTTGGTCGGCGTTCTCGGCGTACCCGGGATGGGGGTGGGTGCCATGTCCCAGGACGATGTGCCCGTGGTCGAGGAGTGCCCGGAGCGTGGTGATCAGACGGCGGATCTCTGGGAGCACGGCGCGTTCGCTCGGGCACCGGTCCAGGAGGAAGCCGCCGACGCCATACCAGTCGAGATGGTGGTGCGCCTCGGAGATCAGTTCGCCCAAGGGCCGCGTGCCCTGGACGAGGTCGAGGTGGCCGAGAACACGCACGCCCGCGGTGTGCAGGCGCCCGGTGGCCTCCAGGCAGTGCGGGTCGAGACGGCTGCCCGGACCGCCACTCACATTGAGGACGGCCCAGTGCACCGGCGCGCCGGGACGGGTGAGCGCATCCCACTCCAGCGGGGCGACGAGGGGGTGCGCATACCCGGGGATGCCGAGACCGGCGCCCAGGTCCGTGCTCGCGGTGCCCGTGGTGGTGCTGGTCAGATGCGGCATGCCGCCTCCATCCAGATGTCGGCGAGGGACTCCTCCAGGCTGATCCGGGGGCGCCAGCCGAGCCGGTCGCGCGCGGTGCGCACATCGGCCTGCTGCCAGCTGCCGCAACCGTCCGGGTAGGGGTAGGCGACCGGTGACGGGTGTTCCGGTTCGGTGCGGGGGTGGCCGATGGACGGCCGCATCGGTCCGGGGGGACCGTCGAGTTCGTGCAGGGTCCCGCCGTAGCCGGCGACCCGGGCGAGGACGGCGGCCGCGTCCCGCAGGCGCACCGCGCGGCCCGAGCCGATGTTGATCACGCCCTGGGCGGCGGACAGGGACGCGGCGTGGACGGCACGGGCGACATCGCGTACGTCGACGAAGTCGCGTTGCACACCGAGGCCGCCGAGCTTGAGTTCGCCGTCGCTCGCCTGCATGGCGCGGCGCAGCGCCTCGGCCAGGCGGCCGAGCGGGGATCCGGCGGGCGTGCCGGGCCCGGCGGGCGAGAACACCCGGAGCACGACGGCGTCCAGCCCGGAGCCGAGGACGAGTTCGGTGGCGGCGAGTTTGCTGACGCCGTACGGGCCGCCGGGACGCGGGACGGCGTCCTCGGCCGTGGAGGAGCCGGGCTGGCTGGGCCCGTACTCGGCGCCGCAGCCGATCTGCACCAGCCGGGCCCCGCAGCCGCTGCGGCGCAGGGCCTCGCAGATGGTGGCGACGGCGACGGTGTTGTGCCGGGTGAGTTCGCGGGCGCCGCCGCGGATGGCTCCGGCGCAGTTGATGACGACTCCGGGGTGCACGGCGTCCAGGAAGCGGGTGAGCGCGCCGGGGCTGCCGGACGCGAGGTCGAACCGTACGTCGGCGTCGTCGCCACGGCCGAGCGCGGTGAGCTGCACGGCCGGGTCGGCGAGCAGACGGTCGGCGACGAAGCGGCCCAGGTATCCGTTGGCTCCGATCAGCAGGACCCTCATCGGGCGGCTCCCGGGGCGGATTCTCCGGTTCGGGAGGTGATCATCTGGCGTTCTCCTTCAGGGGTGGTGCCGTGGGATGAGAGGGCCCGCGGTGTCGGCCCCGCGGGAGCAAAGGGGCGGGACCGGGGTCCCGCGCGGTGGCGGCGGCTCTTGACCTCGACGGTGGGGGCGCCATGGGCCGGGCTCAGGGGGACCCGGGGGGCCGGGCGTGGGCCGAGGCCCGGGTCAGGGTGCGGATCGCATGGACCAGCAAGGCGAGGGCCACCGGGGCGCAGGCCAGAGCCGGGACGGCCTCGGTGCCGAGGGCGGCGGTCACGGTGCGCACCGGGGTGGCCAGGACTCCGCAGCCGGGGAGCCGGCCGGCGAAGACCGTGGCGAGGGCGGTCGCCTCGACGGCGGCCGCGGCGCCGAGGGCGGCGGCCGGGGCCCGGCCGAAACCATGGGCGGTGAGCAGCCGGGCGAGCATCAGGAGCGCGCCCAGGGCGCCCGCTCCGGCGTAGGCGGGGGGCTCGTGGAGGACGGTCGCGCACCCGGCGAGCAGAGCCGTCAGTGCGCAGAGGAAGAGGGCGACGGTACCGAGCAGCGGCGGGGTGACCGACGACCTGAAGTCCTCCAGGCCCCGGCTGGCGGCGAGCCGGCGGCGGGCCCGCAGTGCGAGGAGGCGGGCACACCAGGCGGCCGGTCCGACGGCCAGGAGGAGGGCGAGGACCGGGGCGGTGGCGGCGGGCACGGGGCCGTCGGGGCCGCCGTCCTGTGCGGCGCGCAGCAGACCGTCGCCGAGCAGGGCGTAGGCGAGGAGCCAGCAGGTCCACGCGCGCGTGGCGGCGCGTGGACGGTGGGCGGGGACGCGCAGCGGGCCGCGAGCAAGGGCCGCGCGGAGTCCGAACGCGACGGCGAGGACGCCGAGCGCGCAGGCGGCGAGGCGGATCCCGCCGTCGGTGAGCCGGAGCCCGATGACGGTGGCCGTGGCCAGGGCGCCGGGGAGAAGCGCCAGTACGGCCCACGCGCGGGGCTCGCGGGAGGCGTCGGCCGGGGCGGTCGGCGCGGCGGGGCGGTCGCCGTCGCGGGGTACGCGCGCGTACATCTCCTCGGCGAGCGAGAACAGGTCCCGGTGGTGGAAGCGGGCGGCGGCCCGGTCGGTGAGGCCGTGGGCCTCCAGACCGGCCACGATCTCAAGCGGGTCCACGGCCCGCTCGCACAGGTCGCGGTGGCGGTGCAGCAGGGCCTTGACGGGGTCGACGGCGCCGCGGCGGGCGGGGGGCATGCGCGCCGGGTCCGCGTCCCCGGCGAACGGGGGGCCGGCGGTGCCGGCCGCCTGCGGAGCGGGTTCCCGGGCGGCCTGATGCCCGGGGGCGGGGTCGGCGTGCGGGGGCGGCCGCTCCTGGTCCGCGAGGGCCTCCCAGGGCTCCGCGTCCCGTGGCCCGTCCGGGGTGCCGGGGCGGCGGTCCAGTTCTCCTACGTCGCTCATCGGGCGCCCTCCGCCGCCGGGACGGGTTTCTGCAGGCCGGTGGCGCGCGCCGGGTCCGTGCCCTCGCCCGGCGCCCACGCCCAGCGCGGCCTGCCGCGCGGGAGTCGTGGGGCGGTCCAGTGGCCGGGCAGATGGGCCTCCGCCGGGACGGCGAAGGGCAGCGGTTCGCCGTCGGCGTCGACGAGGACCCGCCGCACGGGCGAGTGCGAGACGACCTCCAGATACAGGTCGTGGAACGCCATGACGTTCTGCTCCACGGTGAACAGTTCGAGGGCTCGGGCACGGGCGGCCGCGCCGAGGCGCTCACGGCGCTCGGGGTCGCGCAGCAGCGCCAGACACGCCTCCGCGAGCGCCCGGGGGTTGCGCGGCGGGACGACGAGGCCCGTGCCGCCGATGGCCTCCACCACGGCGCCCACATCCGTGGACACCGTCGCCCGGCCGCAGAACATTGCCTCCACCAGGCTGATCGGAAAGCCTTCGACGACGCTCGACAGGACGACGACCGCCCCCGCCGCGTAGGCCTCCGCGAGCCCGGGCAGCTCCGGGCCGCCGATGTCCTCGAAGGACACCGGGTTGTCACCGATGTCGTGCACGCCGTCGGCCTCGTCGGGGAAGAGCTGCGCGGCCAGCGCCCGGCAGTGCCCCAGGTAGGCGGTGCCCTCGGCGCCCGCCGGGGCCCCGACGATCCGCAGCCGGGCCTTCGGCTCCTCCTTGCGGATCTCGGCGAAGGCGTGGAGCAGGGAGATCAGGTCCTTCGCCGGTTCGACGCGGCCGACCCAGACCAGCGTGCGGGGGTCCGCGTGGTCGGCCGCCTCGCCCACCTCCGTGAAGCGGGCCGCCTCCATGCCGGGGTAGACGGTGCGCAGCTTGTCCTTGTCGGCGCCGCACCGTTCCTGCCAGCGGCGGGCGTGGGTGTTGCCGGGGGTGATGCACGCGGCCCGGCGGTATACCTCGGCGGCCAGCAGGCGGTGGAAGGAGGCGAGCAGGGCGCGCACCGCGGGGGGTGTCTCGGGCGAGGTCCCCAGGTAGTGCGCCCGGAGGTGCACGCCGTACTCGGTGACGAGCAGCGGGATTCCGGCGAAGTGCCGGGCGAGCAGTCCGGGCAGGGCCGCGGTGCCGCCGGCGGTGGCGTGGCAGAGGTCGGCCGAACCGAGCACGTCGTCCTCGTACCAGTCGAGGGAGAGGGGGCGCAGGGCGCGTTCGAGATGCGCCGCCGTCTGGAGCAGTTCGGAGACGCGCGTCGTGCGCGCCGCCCGCAGGGCGCGCGGGGCGCGGCAGGACTGTTCCAGGGCGCGTACGGCGGCCTCGGAGCGCAGGGCGCCGGTCAGCCCGCCCTCGTCGCGGGCGAGTTCGGCGAGTGTGTACAGGGCACTGCCGAAACGGTCCGCCTCGGGGCCGGACGCTCCCTGGGGGTCCTGCGGTGCTCCTGGTTCCGGTGCGGTGCAGAGGGCGGCGGCCAGTTCGGCGTACGCCTCGGCGTACCGGCGTCGCGTCCGGCGCCCGTGGGCGGCCCGGTCGTCCCGCGTGGTCCACAGGGGCGCCGTCCGCACCCGGCCGACGTTCGGCGGCAGCGGGAGCCGGCCCTCGGCCTCCTGCCGCTCGGTGCGGCTGAGCGCGTAGATGTCGAACTCGTGTTGCCCGAGTCCACGCACAAGGCGGTCGCACCAGAGCCTGGCGTCACCGCTCACATACGGATAGCCACCCTCCGTAAGCAGTCCGATGCGCACGAGTGCACCCCCGATCTCCCGTATGAGGAGCCACCGTTGTGCCGGCGGCTCCCAGCGGGACGAACGTAAGCGGACAAGGCGGTGGCGCGACGGACGGTTGTCCATCGCGCCACCAAAAGGGGTGAACGGTCGTAACTTTCGCGTGCGGACCGCGTTCACTCGTGTCAAGGAATCGCTCGGGCGTGCTGCTGCGTGCGACGGCCGGCCCGGGGCCGGGCCGCCGCACGGCGGCACTCACACCGTCGCGAGCACCTTCCGGGCGGCGCGCCGCTCGGCCGCGACCGCGGGGTCGAGCGCCGGAACGGCCGCCAGCAGCTGCCGGGTGTACGGGTCGCGGGGTGCGTCGTAGACCTCGTCGGCGGGCCCGTACTCGACGATCCGCCCGCGCCGCATCACCGCGACCCGGTCGCTGACCTGGCGCACGACGGCGAGGTCGTGGGCCACGAAGACGAGCGCGAGACCCAGTTCGCGCTGCAGCTCGCCCAGCAGGGCCACGACCTGCGCCTGGGTGGTGACGTCGAGGGCGGAGACCGGCTCGTCGCAGACGATGACGCGCGGGTCGGCGGCGAGGGCCCGCGCGATGCCCACGCGCTGGCGCTGTCCGCCGCTGAACTCGTGCGGATAGCGGTCGTAGTGCGTCTCGTCGAGGCCCACCCGGCGCAGCAGTTCGCGTACACGCCCCCGGATGCGCTGCTCGTCCTTCTCCCCGCGCGCCCGCAGCGGGTCGGCGATCGACTCGCCCACGCTGCGCCGGGGGTTGAGGGAGGAGACGGGGTCCTGGAAGACCATCTGGACGGCCGGGTCCACCCCGGAGCGCACCGCGCCCCCGTGGCGGACCTCGCCGGCCGTGGGCTCCAGCAGCCCGACCAGAATGCGGCCCAGGGTGGTCTTCCCGCTGCCGCTCTCCCCGACGATGCCGAGGGTCTCGCCGCGCCGCACCGTGAGCGACACGTCGTCCACGGCGGCGAACCTCCCTCTGCCACGGCCGAATTCGCGCCGCAGTCCCGACGCCTCGATGACGACCTCGTCGGAGGCGGCGCCCCCGCGCACGCGGGGCGCGTCCACGCGCGGCACCGCGCCCAGCAGCTCCCGTGTGTACTCCTCGCGGGGCTCCCCCAGCACGCCGGCGACCGGGCCGTGTTCGACGGTCCTGCCGTGGCGCATCACGAGCACCTCGTCGACGCTCTCGGCGGCGACGCCCACGTCATGGGTGACCAGCAGCAGCCCCATCCCGGTCTCCTGCCGCAGGGTGTGCAGCAGGTCGAGGATCTGGGCCTGGACGGTCACGTCCAGCGCGGTGGTCGGCTCGTCGGCGATCAGCAGCTCGGGCTCGCACGCGAGCGCCATGGCGATCAGGGCGCGCTGGCGCATACCGCCGCTGAACTCGTGCGGGCGTGAGCGCGAGCGCCGTGTCGCGTCCGGGATGCCGACCCGGTCCAGCACCTCGACGGCACGCGCGCGTGCGGCGCGCCGGGAGGCACGGGTGTGCACCCGGTACACCTCGGCGATCTGGTCGCCGATCGCGTAGTACGGGTCCAGGGAGGACAGCGGGTCCTGGAAGACCATGGCGGCCTTCCCGCCGCGCAGCCCGCGCAGGTCGTTCTCGGACGCCTGCTGTACATCCGTGCCGGCGACCTCGATCGAGCCGCCGACCCGCGCGCCCGTGCCGTGGTGCAGGCCGAGCAGGGCCGAGGCGACCGTGGACTTGCCGGAGCCGGACTCGCCGACCAGGGCGAGCGCGGCGCCCGCCGCCAGGCTGAAGGAGAGCCCGTCCACGGCTCGCAGGTCGCCGAACTCGACGGTCAGATCAGTGACTCGGACGAGACTCACGTCAGTACCACCCGTCGGTCGGCCACCGCGTACAGCACGTCCGCGACGGCGTTGGCGAGGACCACGAAGAAGCCGATGACCAGGACCATGCCGACGACGACGGGCAGGTCGACCACGGTGACCGCGTGGACGAGTTCCTGGCCGATGCCGGGGAGGCCGAAAAGGGTCTCGATGAGGACGGCTCCGCCCACGGAACCGCCGAGGTCGTTGGCGTTCAGCGCGATGATCGGCGCCAGCGCGCCCCGCAGCGCGTGCCGGCCGACGATCGACCGCTCGCCGACGCCGTAGGCCCGGAAGGTCCGGATGTGGTCCTCGGCGAGCGTCTCCAGCATCGACGCCCGGGTCAGCCGGGCGAAGTAGGCCGCCTCGGCGAGCGCGAGGGTGAGCCACGGCAGCAGGAGGTTCCAGGCCCACTGCTCGGGATCGTCCGAGAAGGAGACGTACTCCGGGAACGGCAGCAGTTCCAGTTGCCCGCAGACCACGATGATCAGGACGAGACCGATGACGAAGACCGGCGTGGACATGCCTGCCAGGGTGAGTCCGGTCAGGGCGCGCTCGCTGAACCGGCCGCGCCGCCAGGCGGAGAGGATGCCGGTGCCGACCCCCAGCAGCAGCCAGAGCACCATGGCGCCGATCACCAGCGACAGGCTGACGGGCAGCTTGGTCAGGATGATCTGGGTGACCTGCTGGTCGGTCTGGTACGACAGTCCCAGGCAGGGCGCCGAGCAGTGCTCGACGGACGTGCCGGTCGAGTAGTCCTGACCGGCGACGATGCCCTCCAGGAAGTGCCAGTACCGCACGTACAGCGGGTCGTCGAGCCGAAGCTGCTGAGCGACCTGGTGCACCTGTTCCGGCGAGCAGCGCGGGCCGCAGGTGATCTGGGCGACGTTGCCGGGAGTGGCGTAGAAGACGACGTAGACGATCACCGAGATGGCGAGCAGGGTGATCACCACGCCCACGGTCCGGCGCAGCGCGAATCCGGCGAAGCCGCTCATGACTGCGCCTCCTGCACGCCGCCCGGCTTCGCCGCACCCGGCTTCGTCTCCCGCTTGCGGCCCGTGCCGACGCGCAGCCGGGAGGCCGCGCGCGGGTCGAGGGCCGTACGCACGCCGTCGCCGAGGACGGTGAGCGCGAGCACGGTCACGAACAGGGCGCCCGCCGGCAGCAGCAGGTACTGCGGGGCCGCCTGGTACCAGACGTTGGCGGAGGTGAGCATCTGTCCCCAGGACGGGGTCGGGGGCTTCACGCCGACGCCGAGGAAGGACAGCGAGGCCTCGATGGCGATGTTGTTCGGCACCATGAGCGCGGCGTAGGTGATGACGGGCGCGGCGAGGCCGGGCAGCAGTTCCCGGCGGGCGATCCGCAAGGTGCTCCAGCCGCTGAGCCGCGCGGCGGCCACGTAGTCGAGGTTCTTGAGTGAGAGCGTCGCGGCGCGGGCGATCTTGCCGATGGTGCCCCAGGCGACGAAGCCGATGATGAGCGAGACCAGCACAGGCCTCGGGAAACTTCCCGGCACGACGGCCAGCAGCGCCAGGGCCATGATGATCAACGGCATGGCGACGATGATCTCGGTGATCCGGCTGAGCAGTTGATCGACCCAACGGTTCCCGAGCGCGGCCGTGACGCCCACGACGACACCGAGGACGACCTGCACGGTGGTCGCCGCCAGCGCGACCCCCAGGGAGACCCGCGCGCCGTAGACCAGCCGTGCGAACAGGTCCCGCCCGGTCTGCGGTTCGACGCCGAGCCAGTGCTCGCCGCTGATGCCGCCCAGCGAACCGATGGGCACGCCGCCGCGTGCCGAGTCCACCAGGGCCGGGTGGTAGGTGGTCGGGTCCTGGCCCTCTATCGCGGCTAGCAGCGGTGCGGCGAGCGCCACCAGGACGAGCAGCGCGACGACCCCCGCCGCGACCATGGCGGCCCGCTGCGCACGCAGCCGCCGCCAGAACCGACGAGCCCCCGAAGCCCCCGAGGCGGGCGCCTCGGGGGCCTGGGTGGCGACAAGTGCCTCGTTCACGGCGTCACTTCACCGCGACCTGGGAGATGTCCAGGACACCGGTCCAGTCGCTGATCACGACGTTCTTGATGTCCTTGCCGACCAGGCGCTTGTAGACGGGGTGGAACAGCGGCACGGTCAGTGCCTGCGCGCCGATCTTCTTGTCCAGCGCGCCCCACCGCTCGGCGGCGGCGTTGAGATCGGTCAGCTTGTTGATCGCGTCGATCTCGTCGTTGACCGACTTGTCGTCGAGCTGGGCGGTGTTGAAGTTCGCGCCGTCCTTGACGATCTGGCGGCCGTCGAAGATGGGGGCGAGGAAGGGGCCACCGGAGGGCCAGTCGGCACCCCACGCGGTGAGGAAGAAGCCCGGCTCGGTCTTCACGCCGTGGACCGTGTCGGAGTAGTTGTTGTCCTCCAGGCCCTGGAGCTCGACCGTGATGCCGGCCTTCTTGAGGGCGTCCTGGATGGCGGTCGCGATCTCGGGGCTGGTCTTGAAGTTCTGGGCGTTGTCGTGGGTCAGGGTGACCGTGAGCCCGTTCGGGTACCCCGCCTCCTTCAGCAGTTCCCTGGCCTTGGCCGCGTTGCCGGTCGCGCCCGCCGGAAAGAGGTCGTACGGCGTGTAGCCGAAGACCTTCTGGTCGGGCAGGAAGGTCGTGGCGGGCTCGGCGAGCGCGCTGCCGCCCGCCGCGTTGATCACGGACGATCGGTCGACGGCGTACGAGATCGCCTGTCGCACCTTGATGTTGTCGAACGGCTTGACCTTCGGGTTGAACGCTATGTAGTTCGTGTAGCCGAAGTGCCCGGTGCCGACGCGCGAGGCGAGTTCCTTCTCGCCCGTCACCTTGGCGAGCTCGGCCGGGCCGAGGTTGGTGTCCGTGGTGACCGCGGCCGAGTCCGCACCCTGGGACGCCGACAGCCGCTGGTTGATCACCGACGAGTCGAGCCCCGACTTCACGTCGACCTTGTCCGGGTAGGCCTTGCGCTGGTCGTCGACGGCCGGCGACCAGTACTTGTTCCGCTCCAGCACCAGGTGCTCACCGTCGTTCTCGTTCGTCACGACCTTGTAGGGGCCGGACGAGATCGGGTGCTCCTCGTACTTGGTGCCGGTGTCCTTGGCCTTCGACACCGGCGTGAACTGCGTCTGCGTGGCCAGGTACGGGAACTCGCCCTCGGGCTTGTTCAGGTGGAAGACGATGGTGCGGCTGTCCGGTGTCTCGATGGCGTCGAGACCCTTCTTGCCCTTGTAGGGGCCCTGGTAGTCGGCCGCGCCGGCCAGCCAGTCCCGCAGGTAGGGCGCGCCACCGGACAGCTCGGGGGCGAAGGAGCGCTCGATGCCGTACTTGATGTCGGCCGAGGTGATCGGGGTGCCGTCCTCGTACTTGAGGCCGCTCTTCAGGGTGTACGTCCACACGGTCGCGTTCTTGCTGGGGCGCCCGGTGTCGGTGGCCAGGTCGGGGACGACCTTGGCGCCGGCCGCGCCGTTCGCGCGGTTGCGGGTGGTGAGCGTGCGGAAGACCAGGGAGGGCACGTTGCCGCCGCCGGAGGTGTACAGGCGGGCCGGGTCGAAGTCGGTCTGGGGGTCGGAGTTCAGGACCGTGAGGGTGCCGCCCTTGTGCGGGGTGGAGTCGCCACCGGCGCCCTTGCCAACGTTGTCCTTCGGCCCGCAGGCGACGGCGCCCGCTGCCACCAGAAGGCCTACGGATGCCGCTGCCACGCGGCGCGCTGTGACGGACGATTGACGCATCGGAATGACGACCTCTCGAGGGGTGTCTCGTCATGCGAGACGGATTGACGAGGAGTGAGACGAAGCAGGGCAGACGTCGGCCCCGGCGTCAGGTCGTCGAGAACCGTTCGGTCGCGCGGACAGGCAGTCCGCAGCACTTCACGGGCATTCACAGAAGGGTGAGAACGCGACGCTCACGCCGGAGGCGAGGCGTCAGCGACAGAGGATGTCGGCAACACACAACGGGGTCACGCCGATGAGCGCCAGCTCGAAGGCGGCGCGAACGGGGGCGTGACGGTGCGACATGCGAAGAAATATGAACGAACTTTCCCGGCGTGTCAATGTGACGAAAGCGGCTTCTGTCAACTCCTGGGAAAGGGCCAGGGGTTGGGCAGACAGTGGATTCCGTCATGGTCGAGGAACTTGGTCTGCTGCTGCATGACCGGGGCCAGCTCGCCGTCCTTGTCGCAGGTGACATGGCCGTAGCCGAGACGGTGGCCGACCTCGTGGTTGATCAGCATCTGGCGGTAGGAGTGGATTTTGTCACCGTACGTGGTCGATCCCTCCGCCCAGCGGTAGGCGTTGATCATCACGCGCTCGGTGGAGGCCGAGTCGCAGGAGACGTTGTCCTCCGTCGTGTCCAGGCCGGACTTCGCGCACCAGGTGGCGGTGGTGCCCGGGCTGGCGAGCGTGATCACGAAGTCGGGCTTGCCGGAGGAGATGCGCGCGAAGGTGCGGGCGCCGTGGTGGGCCCAACTGCGGTCGTCGTTGAGGGTCTTCTGGACGGCCTCGGCGAAGAGCTCGCCGTCGAGACCGAGCCCCTTCTCCACATCCACACGGTAGGTGTACTTGCGCCCTGTGCCGGGTGCCGCGGCCGAGCCGAGGACCGCGGAGAACGTGTCCGGGCCCTTCAGCTTGGCGCTGAGCGGGTAGGTGCGGTCCATGGCCTGCTCGTACGTCAGCGGCGTCGCGCCGGCCGAGACGGGCGGGCTCGGGGTGCTGTTGCCGTCGAGGCCGGAGCCGTGGGTGTCCCGGGCCTGGCCGGTGGCGGACGACTGCGCGGCGGTGCCGCCCCGCCCGCCGACGAACTGACCGGCGACGACGACGGCGAGTGCGGTGACGACGGCGGCCGCGGCGACACCGGCGAGCGTACGCCCCTTGCGGGATCCGTCACGGGGGGTGTCACCCGCCGGTTCCGCGCCGTTCTCGGACGTCGAGGGGCCGGCGGTGCGGGCCTCCTGCGTCCCGGGAGCGCGGTCACCGGTTAGCGGCGTAAGGGCGTCGGCGCCCTTGCGGCGGGGCGTGAAGACGTCGTCGTCCCGGTCGGGGGCGTCCTGGTCGAAGGCGTCGAGGTACTCCTGACGGGGGCCGGGCCCGGTCCGCTGGCGCGGGACCCGGGGCGCGGGGCGCCTGCCGGTCGCCGCCTGGGGCCCTGTCCCGCCCCCCAACTCGCCCCAGCCGCCCCCGGCTTCACGCTGCTGCGGGTGACCGCCGCGGACGGTGCGGGTGCCGTGCGCGGGCGTGCCGTCGGCCGGGAAGCGGGGCACGCCGTGGGCCGGGGTACCGTCAGGGAAACGCGGGACACCGCGCGCGGGGGTGCCGTCGGCCGCGGGACGCATGCCGCGCGGCGAGGCCGGGCCCGCGGGCACCCGACCGTGTGCCATCGCGTCCCGGGGGCCCGGAGGCGTGCTGCCGGCCGTCGTCGGTGTCGTGTCGGGGGTGCCGTCGGCCGCGGGACGCATGCCGCGCGGCGAGGCCGGGCCCGCGGGCACCCGACCGTGTGCCATCGCGTCCCGGGGCACCGGCCGGGGGCCCGGAGGTGTGCTGCCGGCCGTCGTCGGTGTCGTGTCGGGGGTGCCGGAGACCGGCGGGACCGACGGAGTCGACGGGGCCGGCGCCGGTATGCCGGGGACCGCTCCCGTGTCCGTGTTCCTCTTGTCGCCCCGCCCCTTGCGGCTGTGCCGTCCCACCCGGCGCCTCAGCTCCCCGTCCCGGCACCGCCGGACTCGAATCCGCTCTGTACCGCGCCACTGTCGCGGACGCTCGCGCCCTCGGGCAACTCGCCCGCGTCCGCGAGGAGTTCGCAGAAGGACCTGGCCACCAGGTCCGGGTATTCCATCATGGCCACGTGTCCCGCCTCCGGCAGGGTCAGCAGCCGGGAGTCACGGAAGGCGCGCGCCGCGCGCTGGGCCATGCGGAACGCCACGAGCTGGTCCCGGCCGCCGTAGACCAGCAGGGTCGGCGCGAGGACCCGCTCGGCCTGGCGCCACAGTCCGTGCTGCCCGCCCAGCGTGTACGCGTTCACGATGCCGCGCGCCGAGCGGGCCATGGCGTCCCAGAAGTACGGCAGCCGCAGCCGCCGCTCCATCTCCTCGACCGCGTTGCGGAAGCCCTCGGGGGTGACACGCCCGGGGTCGCCGTAACACAGCGCCGTGACCCCGAGGACGCGCTGCTCGGCCGTCCATCCCTTGGTGTACCGGGTGAACAGGGCCGCGACCCCGGGCAGCGCCAGCAGCCCCGTGGGCACCGCGCCGCGCTGCACGAAGATCTCCGGGAGCGCGGGCGAGACCAGGGTGAGCGTACGGACGAGATCGGGCCGTACGGCCGCCACGCGCGTGGCGACGGCGCCGCCCAGCGAGTTGCCGAACAGGTGCACGGGCCCGCGTTCGGCCGCGTCGAGGTAACGGATGACCGCGCGCGCGTGGCCGGTGACGGAGTAGTCGCCGTCGTCCGGCGGCGGGGAGTCGCCGAAGCCCGGCAGATCGAGGGCCTCGCCGTCGACGAGCCCGTCCAGCAGCGCCATCAGGGCCGACCAGTTCTGGGAGGAACCGCCGAGTCCGTGGACGTACAGCGCGGGCGCCAGGCCCTCGCGCCGCGGCGGTCTCGAACGCACCGTCAGGGTGATTCCGGGTAGTCCCACCGACCTGAGCCGCTCGCCCTCCTCGACCCGGACAGGCGCCACCTTCGGGAGGACATTGGCGGCCGAAACGGACGGCAACTCGGTCGAAGACATGCGGCAATGTTACGAGACGATCACACAGCGGCTCCTGTGTTCGCCGTCACAGACGCAACGGCCCGGCAGGCCGCGCACCACGCCGGACGGCCCCGAAGACCCCCTTCACCCCACATAGCATCCGAATCGGGTGTCTCCTACGCTCATAACAGGGCACCCGCATGTGGACCCTGCCTCTTCAGGAACCGTCCAGGAGTTCTGGGAAGGGAGCCCGCCATGGCCGTAGACCCCACCGATCCCGAGACGTTCGAGGACGACGAGACCGTCGCCGACGAACTCGACGTGGAGGCCCCGGAGAACGACGCCGCCGCCCAGCACCAGGAGCTCGCCCCGGAGCGGGACGAGCAGCTCACCGAGGAGGAGATCCTGCGCGCCAACGAGGCGGACCTCGTGGAGCAGAAGCGCGTCGTCTCCATCGACGAGGACGACTATCGCTGAGCACCGGTGGAACGCATGATCGATATGGGTATCGGTGAGGCAGGAAGACGATCACCTGGAGCCGGACAAGCCGGTACGGGTGCGGCGATCCGTCCGGCCCGCCCCCGTTCGGGGCACTCCGGACGGGTTTCATCGACGTCCGGTCCATGAAATTCTGCGCTCGCACCGCGCACAGCACGGTTACCGAAAAGTACGATGGCGGCGCGGCGCACACCGCATGTGGACGATTTTGGGAGGCGGCGTGACAGCCATCGAGCAGACAGAGGCAGCGCGCCCGCGGGGCACTCGCCTGCCGCGCCGTGCCCGACGCAACCAGTTGCTGGGCGCCGCGCAGGAAGTCTTCGTGGCGCAGGGCTACCACGCGGCCGCGATGGACGACATCGCCGAGCGTGCGGGCGTCAGCAAGCCGGTGCTCTACCAGCACTTCCCGGGCAAGCTCGACCTCTATCTGGCTCTGCTGGACCAGCACTGCGAGGCCCTGCTCCAGGCGGTGCGGACCGCGCTCGCGTCGACGTCGGACAACAAGCAGCGGGTCCGGGCCACCATGGACGCCTACTTCGCGTACGTGGAGGACGACGGAGGGGCGTTCCGGCTGGTCTTCGAGTCGGACCTGACGAACGAGCCCGCCGTGCGCGAGCGCGTCGACAAGGTCACGATCGAGTGCGCGGAGGCGATCTGCGACGTCATCGCCGAGGACACCGGCCTGTCGCGGGCCGAGTCGATGCTGCTGGCCTCCGGGCTCGGCGGCCTCGCCCAGGTCGTGGCGCGTTCCTGGCTGCACAGTGACCGCAGCGTGCCGCGCGACCAGGCGGTGCAGCTGCTGACGTCCCTGGCCTGGCGGGGCATCGCGGGCTTCCCGCTGCACGGCAACGAGCAGCACCACTGAACCAACCGGCCCGCGCCGCACCGCTGAACCGAGCCGTCCGGGTGGGGCCGTACGGTCGTTTGTTCCCGTCGGCTGTTCGCTCCTGGCGTTCCGGGGCAGAGCGTGTACGTCCCCTCACCGGGCTAATGTGTGCTGGTACGGCGCGGACGGCCGCGCACATCACTGACCGTCGGAGGGACAAAGCCGTGGAGGTCAAGATCGGCGTGCAGCACGCGCCCCGCGAGATCGTTCTGGAGAGCGGTCAGACCGCCGAGGAGGTGGAGCACGTCGTGGCCGAGGCGCTGTCCGGCAAGTCGGCTCTGCTGAGCCTGGTCGACGAGCACGGCCGCAAGCTCCTGGTCCCGGCCGACCGTCTCGCGTACGTGGAGATCGGCGAGCCGGCCCCCCGCAAGGTGGGCTTCGGCACGCTGTAGATCCGAACGGAGCAGTGAAGGGGCCCGGTGGCACAAGCCGCCGGGCCCCTTCCTCGTCCTTGCCTCCCAGGGGCCGACGGCCCCCGCGCCCGTATGCGAGGCGCACAGATGGAGCACATCCCGCACACAGCGGATGATTGTCTTCAGTGCGCCAGGGGTAGGACCGGCTACGACCGATTTGCCCTGGCAGCAGCCGTGCGGGAGGGAATCACTCATGCTCTTGGAAGCGCTCGGCTCCGCCGTCCTCGGGCTCGCCCTGGCCTGGATCGCCGCGCAGCGGCTGCCCCACCGGCTGCCGGCCCGCGCCCTGGTGCTGTCGACGGGCGTGGCGGGTGCCCTCTTCGGCGCCTTCGTCACCCACAGCGCGCTGGGCGCCGTGGGCCTCCTGGTGATCCTCCTGGGGGCCCTGGTCGTCGCAGCGGCCTCCCTGTCGCTGCTGCTGCGACCGGCGGAACGGTTTCGGCGCCGGTCCGCCACGGCCTGAGAGCGGACCGCCCGGGACCGGGCACCGGGGACACCGGCGCCCGCGCCGCCCCCGGCTCAGGATCCGGCTCAGACTCCACCCTCGGCTCCGCCTCCGGCGACACGCTCGGGCGGTCCGGTGATCGGGTGATCGTCACCGTGACCGCCCCATGGGTGTCCGCGCCGGGCGCGCCAGGGGCAGGCCGCCGTCAGGCCGCCAGGCCCAGGGCCGCCATCCGCTTGGTGTGCGCCTCGGTGATGCGCGAGAACATCCGGCCGACCTCGGCGAGGTCGAAACCGTCCGCGACACCGCCGACCAGCATGGTCGACAGGGCGTCCCGCTCCGCGACCACGCGCTGGGACTGCGACAGGGCCTCGCCCATGAGCCGCCGGGCCCACAGCGCGAGCCGGCCGCCCACCCTCGGGTCGGCGTCGATCGCGGCGCGCACCTTCTCGACGGCGAAGCTCGCATGCCCGGTGTCGTCCAGCACGGCGAGCACGAGCGCACGCGTGTCGACGTCGAGCCGCGCCGCGACCTCGCGGTAGAAGTCGCTGGCGATCGAGTCGCCCACGTACGCCTTGACGAGCCCCTCCAGCCAGTCCGAGGGCGCCGTCTGCTTGTGGAAGCTGTCGTACGCCGCGACGAACGGCTCCATCGCCTCGGTGGGCCCGACGCCGATCCCGGTCAGCCGGTCACGGATCTGCTCGAAGTGGTGGAACTCGGCGGACGCCATCTTGGCCAGCTCCGCCTTGTCCGCGAGGGTGGGCGCGAGCTTCGCGTCCTCCGCGAGTCGCTCGAACGCCGCCAGCTCCCCGTACGCCAGGGCGCCGAGCAGGTCCACCACCGCGGCGCGGTAGTGGGGGTCGACAGAGGCGGTCGCCCAGTCCTGGGCGGCGACTCCGGTGGGTTCGGCGGATACCTCTGCGGCGTTGTCAGGCGTCGTCATGAAGCGCACAATAGCCCGCTCATCGCCCCTCGGAAGGCCCTGGTCAATCAGTGTGACGACGACTACGTGACCGAATCGGCCATCGCATGTGCGGGATTCCGGGGTATGGTGGTAATGCGCCTGCTGAGTACGTTGACGTATCTCGACGGGCCGCATGTATGAGGATGCCCGGTCGGTGGCCCGATCGGCTCCGACCCGACAGCTCTCCTCGCCCGTACGACAGCGTGCGTACGGCATCCGGAGGGACCCTCAGCGGTACGAGCGCTGGAGCGTCGGCGTGGTCCCCTGCCACAGGCCCGTCCCCCCAAGCGGCCGACGTCATCCGGCACGGTCACGACCCCCGCGCTCGCCTCGCACCGCACACACAGAAGAGGCAGCACCCTGACTACGACTTTTCGAGAACTCGGAATCCTTCCCGAGACGGCCGAGGCCCTGGAAGCCGTCGGCATCATCCATCCCTTCCCCATCCAGGAGATGACGCTTCCCGTAGCCCTCTCGGGCACGGACGTCATCGGCCAGGCGAAGACCGGCACCGGCAAGACCCTCGGCTTCGGCCTCCCCCTCCTGGAGCGCGTGACCGTCCCCGTGGACGTCGAGGCGGGTCGCGCGAAGCCCGAGGCCCTCACCGACGCCCCCCAGGCGCTCGTCGTCGTCCCCACCCGTGAGCTGTGCACGCAGGTCACCAACGACCTGCTCACCGCGGGCAAGGCGCGCAATGTGCGGGTCACGGCGATCTACGGCGGCCGGGCGTACGAGCCCCAGGTGGAGGCCCTGAAGCAGGGCGTCGACGTGGTCGTCGGCACCCCGGGCCGGCTGCTGGACCTGGCCGGCCAGAAGAAGCTGAACCTGAAGCACGTCAAGTGCCTGGTGCTCGACGAGGCCGACGAGATGCTCGACCTGGGCTTCCTGCCCGACGTCGAGAAGATCATCAACATGCTGCCGGCGAAGCGCCAGACCATGCTGTTCTCGGCCACCATGCCGGGCGCGGTCATCGGTCTCGCCCGCCGTTACATGTCCCAGCCGACGCACATCCGTGCCACGGCGCCGGACGACGAGGGCGCGACCGTCGCGAACATCGCGCAGTTCGTCTACCGCGCGCACTCCATGGACAAGCCGGAGATGATCGCGCGCATACTGCAGGCCGACGGCCGCGGGCTGGCGATGATCTTCTGCCGTACCAAGCGGACGGCGGCCGACATCGCCGAGCAGCTCCAGCGACGCGGTTTCGCGTCCGGCGCGGTCCACGGCGACCTGGGCCAGGGCGCGCGCGAGCAGGCGCTGCGGGCGTTCCGCAACGGCAAGGTGGACGTGCTCGTCTGCACCGACGTGGCCGCGCGCGGCATCGACGTCGAGGGCGTCACGCACGTCGTCAACTACCAGTCCCCCGAGGACGAGAAGACCTATCTGCACCGCATCGGCCGTACGGGCCGCGCGGGCGCGTCGGGTACGGCGATCACGTTTGTCGACTGGGACGACATCCCGCGCTGGCAGCTGATCAACAAGGCGCTGGAGCTGAACTTCCACGACCCCGTGGAGACGTACTCCACCTCCCCGCACTTCTTCACCGACCTCGGCATCCCCGAGGGCACCAAGGGTGTGCTGCCGCGCTCGGAGCGCACCCGCGCCGGGCTCGCGGCGGAGGAGCTGGAGGACCTCGGTGAGACGGGCGGCCGTGGGCCGCGCGGCCGCCGTGCCTCGAGCCCCGCGCCCGCGGAGCGCGAGCGTCCGGCGCGTACGCCGCGCCGCCGCCGTCGTACGCGGGGCGGAGCGCCGCTGGACCCGTCGGCCGCCACGGGCGCGCCGGAGGTCACGAGCATCCCGGACGACACGGCCGAGGCCGTGGAGCCGCGCACCCCGCGCCGCCGTCGCCGCACGCGTGGCGGAGCGACGCCGGAGCAGACCGTCGCGGTGACGGAGACGGTGGAGCCGACGGTCGTGCCGGAGGCGGCCGAGGCCGTGGTGGACACCGCCGAGCCGGTGAAGCCGCGTCGCCGCCGCACCCGCAAGGCCGCGGAGACGGCTCCGGCCGCCCCCGCCGAGGCCACGGAGACCACTCCCGCCACCGCGGAGGCCGCTGTGGACACCGCGGAGGCCGTGGTGGCCACGCCGCGCCGGCGCACCCGCAAGGCGACCGAAGCGGCTCCCGAGAGGGTCGCCGTGGACACCGCCGAGGCCGCGGAGACCAAGCCGCGCCGCCGCACCCGCAAGACCGCGGAAGCGGCCCCCGCGGAGGCCACGGAGGCTGTGGAGACCGCGGAGGCCGTGGAGGCCGCGCCGCGCCGGCGCACCCGCAAGGCGACCGAAGCGGCTCCCGAGACGGTCGCCGTGGACACCGCCGAGGCCGCGGAGACCAAGCCGCGCCGCCGCACCCGCAAGACCGCCGAGGCCGAGGCCGCGATCCCCGCGCAGGCGGCCGAGGAGGCCGAGGCCAAGCCGCGGCGCCGCACCCGCAAGGCGGCGGCAGCCGTGGAGGCGGAGATCCCGGCGCAGGCGGACGACGCGGAGGCCAAGCCGCGCCGCCGTACGCGCAAGGCCGCACAGTCCGCCGAGGGCTGAGTCAGCCGGACAGCTGAGACGCCGATGGCCCGTCCCCACTCAGGGGGGCGGGCCATCGGCGTGCTCACCCCCCGTACACCCGGACGTCTCCCGCCCCCGCCTCCGCCGTCCCCCGACCGCCCGGTAACCTCCCCCCATGAGCCGTCCCCCCAGCTTTGTCCCGCCCCCCGGTGTCCGGGCCCATCGGCTCGCCACGGAGCGCGGCGAGTTCGCCGTGCTCATGGCGGACGCGGCGACCTCGCGGGTGAAGGGGACCGCCCTGCTGCTCCCCGGCTTCACCGGGAGCAAGGAGGACTTCATCGTCGTGCAGCCCCTGCTCGCGGCGGCCGGGTATCGGACGGTCGCCGTCGACGGGCGGGGCCAGTTCGAGTCCCCCGGGCCCCGGGACGACGAGGGGCCGTACGCGCAGAGCGAGCTGGCGCGGGACGTGCTCGCGCAGGCGCACGCCCTCGGTGCGCCGGTGCATCTCCTCGGACACTCCCTCGGCGGTCAGATCGCCAGGGCCGCCGTCCTCCTGGACGCCTCCCCGTTCGTCTCGCTCACCCTCATGGCCTCCGGCCCCGCCGAGATCTCCGTCCCCCAGCAGCTGAGGGTGAAGCAGCTGCGGGAGGCCCTCACCCTCCTGGACATGGCCCAGGTCTGGGATGCCATCCAGGCCATGGACCCCCCTGGGGAGGCCGACGCCTCCGACATCGACGAGGGACTCGCCGACGGGGAGGACCTGCGCCGCCGCTGGCTCGCCAACAGTCCCGCCCAGCTCCTGGCGACGGGCCGGCAGCTGTGCGAGGAGCCCGACCGTGTGGCCGAGCTGGCCGCCGTCGGCCTGCCCGTGCACGTACTGTCCGGCGACCGCGACGACACCTGGCCGATCCCTCTGCTGGACGACATGGCGGCCCGGCTGGGCGCCCGTCGCACGGTGGTGCCGCACGCGGAGCACTCCCCCAACACGGACCGGCCCGAACCGACGGCCGAGGCCCTCGCGGCCTTCTGGGACCGGCACGCATAACGGGCGGGTTCCGCCCGTCGACCGGCGCCCCAGGCCGCCGGCTCCCGCCCCCGGACGCTCCCGGGGGCCGTAGGTCAGTACTGCCCCTGCAGGTACTCCCAGAAGCCGTCCCGCAGCGAGCGCCGCAGGTCCGACTGGCCGCGCAGGGAGTACTGCAGCAGGCCCTCCGCCTCCACCAGCAGGTCCTGGTCGACGGAGCCGGGCAGATACGGGTGGCCGGGCAGCAGGTCCGCCAGCGACTCCCGGCCCCGCGCCGCGAGCCACTTCGTGGCGATCTGCGCGCCCACGAAGCGGACGTCCTCACGCGTGGGGCGGGCCGCGGAGGACGCCTCGTAGGCCGCGGCCGTCCGCCGGGTCACGTACGGCTTGAAGAATTCGAGTTCGAGGGTGCGCTGGCTGTCGACCTCCCACAGCAGCGGCTCCGCCTGGTTGCGGCCCTCGGGGGCCTCGATCCCCCACAGATGCACCCGCGCCCCGTAGCCCTGCGCCGCCTCGACCGCCGACACCAGGTCCTCGTCGCCGCCGATGAGGGCCGCGTCGCTGATGGCGCGGTGCCGGGCCAGTGACTCCAGGTCGGTCCGGATCAGGGAGTCGACGCCCTTCTGCTGGTTGTTGGCGTTGAGGTTGCCGAGGCGCACCTTGACGTCGGGGAGCTCGGCGATGGACTGCTGCTCCGCCGTGTGGATACGGCGTCGCGCGCCGTCGTACCAGTACACGCGCAGCAACCGGCTGTCCGCGAAGATCGAGCGGGCCTTGTCGATGAGGGCCTCGATCATCCCTTCGGCGTCGAGGTCGAAGGCCCGGCGGTCCTCGGTCCCGGCGACGAGCCGTCCCGCTGCCGCGTACAGATAGCCGGCGTCGACGAAGATCGCATGAGTCGAGGGGGTCTTCGCCACCTCGGCGAGCATGCGCTGGAGCAGCTCGTTGGTGCGGTCGATACGGGCGCCGAGCGCCGCCAGGTCGTCGTTCATATGCCTCCATTGTCCTGGCGGTCACGCTGCGAACACAACCGGTCCCGATCGGTGCCCCAAGAACTCAAGTTCACTGCCGCGACCTGCGTCTTTCCACCGACCTACCGGTCAGTAATTAGGGACTCGAAAAATTTCCTTAGCGTAGGGAATGTTTGTAACAAGCATCCCGTTGACTACAGAGGACGTGGGCAACGACGCCCCGCGCTCCGCACGCCAGTAGTTCTCCTCAGGAGGATGACCAGACGAAGGGAGAAGCCCTATGCGCTTCGAAATCATGCGACTCGACGACGTCGACGGTACGACCGTGGACACCACCGTCGTGGACGCCGCCTCCGTCAAGCAGATCGTTCAGCAAGCCGCCGCCATCGGGCAGCGACTCTGGATCCGCCCGGCCGACCCGACCGCCTCGTAAGCACGCTTCACAAGCCGCATCACCACGGTCAGACTTCGAAGCCCCGTACGGAACGTCCGTGCGGGGCTTCGCGCGTTCCCGGGTGCCGCCCGGTCGCTCAGCTCGCGCGGACGACCTGGGTGATCCCGTTGATGATCTGCTGCACGGCGATCGCGGAGAGCATCATGCCCGCGAGCCGCGTCACCAGGACCACACCGCCGTCCTTGATCACCCGGATGATCAGCAGCGAATAGCGCATCACCAGCCACAGCACGACATGGATCGCCAGGATCGCCGTCCACACGGAAACCTGGGTGCCCACACTGTCGGCCTTCTGGACCGCCAGGATCACCGAGACGATCGCGCCCGGACCGGCGAGCAGCGGCATACCGAGCGGCACGAGGGCGACATTGACGTCCTTGGTCTGCTTGGGCTCGTCCGTCTTGCCGGTGAGCAGATCGAGGGCGATGAGCAGCAGGAGCAGTCCGCCCGCGATCATCAGCGCGGGGACGGAGACATGGAGGTAGTTCAGGATCTGATGGCCGAGCACGCCGAAGACGGCGATGACGCCGCCGGCCACGCACACGGCCTGGAACGCCATCCGCCTCTGCACCTTGGCCGGACGGCCGGCGGTGAGCGCGAGGAAGATCGGGGTGATCCCGGGGGGATCCATGATCACGAAGAGGGTGAGGAAGAGGGAACCGAAGACGGCGACGTCGAACATGGGGGCCTTGCGCAGAGATACGGAGCGGACGCGTGGCGGACGGGCCACGGCCGCTTTGGGCGGTCACCGCGCCGAGGGCGCGGCGGGGCGGGGCACGGCGGCGGACGGCCGGGGGCCCCCGGGACAGAGGGGTGGAAGGAACCGCGGAGGGCTACAGGGGGCTGCGGGAGGGCTGGACGCCACGGCGTCCACCGGTCCCCGGCACCGGGAACGCCCCGGTGGCCCGGCGGGTGATCTCCCCGTACACCTCGGGGTCGGTGGTGTACTCACCGAGGACACACGTCTTGCGGCTGCCGTGGTAGTCGGAGGAGCCAGTGGCGAGGAGTCCCAGCTCCTGCGCGAGGCCGCGCAGCCGCGCCCGGGTCGCCGGGTCGTGGTCCATGTGGTCGACCTCGATGCCGTCGAGCCCGGCGGCGGCGAGATCGGCGATGGCGGACTCCGGCACGGTCCGCCCCCGCTTCGAGGCGGCCGGATGCGCGAAGACGGTGACCCCGCCCGCGGCCTTGACCAGCCGAATCGCCTCGAAGGGATCCGTCTCGTGCTTCTCCACGTACGCACGTCCGCCGTCGGCCAGCCACTCGGCCGTGAACGCGCCCGAGACGCTGTCCACGACACCCAGCTCGACCAGTGCGGAGGCGAGGTGCGGACGTCCGACCGAGCCGTCGCCGGCGATCCGGGCCACCTGCTCCCAGGTGATCGGCACACCCAGCTCCCGGAGCTTGGCGATCATGGCGTGGGCCCGCGGGACCCGGTCGTCCCGGACCAGTTCGCGCTCGGCGAGCAGGCGGGGCTCCTCGGGATCGAAGAGGTAGGCCAGCATGTGCATGCTGATGCCGTTCCACCGGCAGGAGAGTTCGGCGCCGGTGACGAGGGTCAGGCCCTCGGGCAGCACCTCGAGCGCCTCCGCGTGGCCGCGGGTGGTGTCGTGGTCGGTGAGCGCGATGACGTCGAGCCCCTCGGCGGCGGCGCGCAGCACCAGCTCGGCCGGGGTGTCCGTGCCGTCGGACGCGGTGGAGTGGGTGTGCAGATCGATGCGCACGACACGGACTCCAGGCGGTGACGGGACGGAAGGGGACGCTCAAGGATAACGGGATTTTCGGCATTCCCGTCACACCCGCAACCGGCCGGCGCCCCCTACGGGCATCACCCGGTCGTCACGGTTCGAGCAGGCGCGGCGACAGCGCTCCGATCGGCAGCAGGTCCACCTCGGCCCCCGCGTCGCGGAGATCGGTCAGCACCAGTTCGTCGTACATCAGCATGCCCGTCTGCTCGGGCCAGACGACCGCCCACAGCCACAGGCCGCGCGCCTCGCCCGCGAAGACCGCCCGGTCGTCGGGGGTGCCGGTGACATGCCACAGCGGGGTGGGGCGTCCGGCGGCCAGCACCTTGACCTGGGGCGGCTTCTCGACGTTCAGATAGGGGCCGGGGTCCGGGCCGTCGACACCCGCGTAGCGCGCGCCGAGACCCACACCCAGTTCCTCGGCGACGAGGATCAGCTCGCCCACTCCGCCGAGCGGCCCGGGACCCGAGCACGCCACGGCGGTGGCACGGCCGCCGCTGCGGTCGTCACCGGCGTAGCCCACGCCCGTGAACAGCCAGCCCACCGGCAGCGGCCACGGCATCCACACCGGCACCCGGGCACGGTGCACCACGACGCTGAGGGCCTCGACGCTGGGCGGGATCACGGGCTGCAGCGGATGCACGTGCCCGTGCACATCGCACTGCCAGGAATCGGCGAAGAGTCCGGGAGCCCTGACCCGGCCACCACACTTCGGGCAACTGGGTTCGCCCCTCATAGGGCCCCACGGTCCTCCCCGTCCCGCGCCGCGTCAAGGACGATCACCCGTCCGGCGTGTGCCCGCACGTCGCCTCCACCGAACCGAAGTAGATGTGGGTTGCATTTATTAGCCACCCTAACTTAATGTGTGTATAAGCCAACTATTACGCCCGCCGATTGGGCCGACACCGAGCCGACCGGCGGGCCGACCATCACCGAGGACTGCGAGGACACTCATGAACAGCAGTACAGGGGCGGCCGCCGGCACGGCGGGCGGGGCGGATCCGTTCGACGCGGGGGCCGGCGGCATCCTGCGCCAGCC
The DNA here is from genome assembly GCF_042896945.1 of Streptomyces sp. NPDC001222. Lineage (NCBI taxonomy): Bacteria > Bacillati > Actinomycetota > Actinomycetes > Kitasatosporales > Streptomycetaceae > Streptomyces > Streptomyces sp. NPDC001222. Next base: position 8,725 of record NZ_JBIAXT010000014.1, on the reverse strand, counting down.
GAAGGCCGTGTGGGCGACCGCGGGCGCGTCCGTCGTCGCCTTCATGGGCATCGGACTCGTCGACCCGATCCTGCCGTCCATCGCCAAGGGCCTCCGGGCGACGCCCAGCCAGGTCTCGCTGCTCTTCACCTCGTACTTCCTGATCACCGCCGTCGCGATGCTGATCACCGGCTTCGTCTCCAGCCGGATCGGCGGCCGCAGGACGCTGCTGCTCGGGCTCGCCTTCGTGGTGGTCTTCGCGGGCCTCGCGGGCACCTCGCACTCGGTGGCCCAGCTCGTCGGCTACCGGGCCGGCTGGGGTCTCGGCAACGCGCTGTTCGTCTCCACGGCCCTCGCCGTCATCGTCGGCGCGGCGGCCGGCGGCAGCGCCGCGGCGATCCTGCTCTACGAGTCGGCCCTCGGCCTCGGCATGGCCTGCGGTCCCCTGCTGGGCGCCCTGCTCGGCAACATCAGCTGGCGCTACCCGTTCTTCGGCACCGCCACCCTGATGGCGATCGGCTTCCTGTGCATCACGGCGTTCCTGAAGGAGCAGCCCAGGCCCGCGCGGAAGACGTCACTGCTCGACCCGGTCAAGGCGCTCGGCCACGGCGGTCTCGCCTCCGTGGCGGTCTCCGCGTTCTTCTACAACTACACGTTCTTCACCGTGCTGGCCTTCACGCCGTTCGTGCTGAACATGACGCCGTACAAGTCGGGTGCCGTGTTCTTCGCCTGGGGCCTGCTGCTCGCCGTCTTCTCGGTGGTCGTGGCGCCGCGCATGCAGGAGCGCTTCGGCTCGCTGAAGGTGCTCGGTGGCTCCCTGGTGCTGCTGGCGGCCGACGTCGCCGTGCTCGGCTACGGCGACCACACCACCGCCGTCGTCTGCACCGTCCTGTCCGGCGCCTTCATCGGCGTGAACAACACGGTCTACACCGAGCTGGCCCTCGGGGTCTCGGACGCTCCGCGCCCGGTGGCCAGCGCCGGCTACAACTTCGTTCGGTGGTTCGCCGCCGCGGCCGCTCCCTATCTCGCGCCGAAGATCGAGGAGTGGAGCGACATCCACCTCCCCTTCGTGACGGCGGCGGCCGCCGCCCTGGTGGGCGCGCTCGTGGTCCTCGTACGGCGGAACGCTCTCGCCCACGACGCGGAGGAGCTGGAGCCGCGCCACACCGCGCAGGACAGCGTGAGCGTCTTCGCCGACTGACCCGGCCGGCCCAACCGGCCCGGCCGGCCCAACCGGCGGTTCCCGGCGACCGGTTGGGTGAGCTTGCTCACGGTGGGGTCAGTCCAGCGGGACGGACCTGCGGGACGGATCCCGCAGGTCCGTCCCGTTCGTCAGCCAGCGCTCCTGAAGGGCCTGGGCGCCGTGCACCCGCTTCCAGGCGGCCTCGTTCGGGGTCATCGGCAGCAGCGGCAGGAACCGTACGGGGTCGAGGGGTGCATCCAGCTCCAGGTCCTCGACCAGACCGCCGGGCTCGGCGACCAGGACGGAGCTGAACGGGGCACCCGGCCACAGCGGTTCACCGACGTCCAGCGAGGCGCCGGGCGCCACCACCACGCCCTCGACCTGCGGGGACGCGGCCAGTACGGCGAGCGGGCGGAGCACCTTGTCGGTGTCGGCGAGGCCGCCCCGGACGGAGAGCACCAGCTCGACCCGGGGGCCCTTGACGGGGTCCGCGAGCACCGCGGTGGGGTCCGTCATCGGCTGGGCGGACATGCCGAGAGTGGCGTAGCGCAGGACGGCGCCCTCCCTGGAGTCGTCCCGGAAACGCAGTACCTCGATGCGGTCCGTGCCGAGGAAGGTGACCGCCGCGCGGGCGTCCGGCTCGCCGAGCGCGGTGCGCAACCGTGCCTCGACCAGAGGAAGAACATCAACCATGCGGCGAGCATAGAACTCGTCAGTACCAGGCAAAGCGGCACCTTGACACTTCGGTCGGCTGATACTCTTGGCCGGTGGTCGGGCAGCCTGCAGAAGCGGTGCGATCGAGTCCCGACACCGTGAGACTCCCCCAGGGGGAGATGGACCGTCCCTCACCGGGGACCGGCCGGAGGAGGTGGGGCTGGCATGGATCGAAGTCGACCGTGCAGTACCACCCGCTCTTCCGACCGCTGATGTAGCTGCTCTGGCCGGCTGCCACCTCTCACTTGCGCGTCGTGTTTTCGCGCGGATCCCCGGGGGACCCGCTCGGAATCCCGTCGCGCACCGCGGAAGAGCACTTCGTTTCGTTTCACCTGATCTGTCTGATCTGAGCCTGTAGCGAAGCCCACGACCGCGACGGTGCGGTGCTCCCCGCTTTGCGGACGTGCCAAACCTCTCCTGCCGAAACGGCGGAGACGAATCGTCAGGACGTCCCCATTCCGGGCAGTTCCACCCGTCGCCTGGGCCTTCGTCACTCGTTGCGAAGGAGCCTGCCATGTCCATGATCCGTGACCTGCGCGCCGCGGTCCGCCCGGCCCGACCCGCACCGCGCAAGGAGACCGGCGCGTACGACACCACGCGGGACCCCGCGACGCCCTCCGCCGTCGTCGACTGCGCCGTCTACCGCGACGGGGTCCGGATCGACACGGCGACGCCACTGACCCCGCACGAGGCGATGCGACTGGTCCGGCGCGACGGCGGCTTCGTGTGGATCGGGCTGCACGAGCCGACCGAAGCGGAATTCGCCGGAATCGCAAGCGAGTTCGGGCTGCACCCGCTGGCCGTGGAGGACGCGGTGCAGGCGCACCAGCGTCCCAAGCTGGAGCGCTACGACGACTCCCTCTTCACCGTCTTCAAGACCATCCACTACGTCGAGCACGACCGGCTGACCGCCACCAGCGAGGTCGTCGAGACCGGCGAGGTCATGTGCTTCACCGGGCGGGAGTTCTTCATCACCGTCCGGCACGGCGGACAGGGCTCGCTGCGGCAGCTGCGGCGCCGGCTGCAGGACGATCCCGAACTGCTCGCCAAGGGCCCGTCGGCCGTGCTGCACGCGATCGCCGACCATGTCGTCGACGGATACATCGCGGTGGCGGACGCGGTGCAGGTGGACATCGACGACGTGGAGACGGAGGTGTTCTCGGCCGGCCGGAAGGGAGCCCCCCGGGGCACCGACGCGAGCCGGATCTACCAGCTCAAGCGTGAGGTGCTGGAGTTCAAGCGGGCCGTGGCTCCGCTGCTGCGGCCCATGCAGCTGCTCAGCGAGCGGCCGATGCGGCTGATCGACCCCGACATCCAGAAGTACTTCCGTGATGTCGCCGATCACCTCGCCCGGGTGCAGGAGCAGGTCCTCGGCTTCGACGAGCTGCTGAACTCGATCCTCCAGGCCAACCTGGCGCAGGCGTCCGTCGCGCAGAACGAGGACATGCGCAAGATCACGGCTTGGGCCGCGATCATCGCCGTACCGACGATGGTGTGCGGCGTGTACGGCATGAACTTCAAGCACATGCCCGAGCTGCACTGGAAGTACGGCTACCCCGTGATCATGGGCATCACGGTGGCCATCTGTCTCGGCATCCACCGCACGCTGAAGCGGAACGGCTGGCTGTGAGGCCTTGAAGGGCGCGGCGCCCGCCAAGGGCCCGACTAGGCTGAGCGCATGACAAGCGAGCTGCTCGAGAGGGCCCTCGTCGAGGAGGCCACCAAGAAGTCCGGGCTGATCTGGGTCGAGGCCGTGCCGCACGCCGGCGCGCACACCCAGGTCACGCCCGCGCGTGCGCTGTGGCACGTGTGGCACGAGGGCGCGGCGTGTGTGGTGGGCGACGGCCCCGGCGAGCAGCCGCTGCCCGGCCTGACCGACGGGGGCGAGGCGGTCGTCACGGTCCGCAGCAAGGACAAGGGCGGCCGGATCGTCACCTGGCCCGCGCGCGTGGTGGAGCTGGCCCCGGGATCGCCCGAGTGGGAGGCCGCGGTCGCCGAGCTGAAGGGCAAGCGGCTGAACTCCCCCGACGGCGAGCAGATGCCCGAGCGCTGGCGCCGTGAGTGCCGGGTGCTGCGCCTGGAACCGCGGGGTGAGACGCTTCCGCTGCCGTCCGACTCCCAGGCCGCTCCCCCGCCGCCGAGCCCGGCGGTGACCCGCCGTCCGATCCCGGCGGCCCTGCCTCGCCTGCTGCGCCGCAAGCGCCGCTGACCGGCCGGCGGGCCCCAGGGCCTGTCGTTTGGATCGCGCCGCGACGGCGGGGGCGCTCACCGGCGCCGACCGGACCCGCCGCTCTCCTGCGACCTGATCCAAACGACAGGGCCTAGGTGGACGGCAACTGCTTCCCGTAGTCCACCGTCTCCTGCTTCGACGGCTCCTGGAGCGCGAAGTCCTTCCCCCAGTCCGACAGGCGCAGCGTCCCCGCGTTGCCGGCCCGCACCAGGAGCAGCGGATAGGGGGTGCCCTCCAGGGAGACGTCCAGCGTGCCGCCGGAGCCCTTGTCGCCGGTGATACGGACCGTGCGGACGCCGTTCTGCTCATGGCGGCCGTCCGTCGCGAGCGTGCCGTGCAGCGTCAGCAGCCCGTCGAGCAGTACGTCCTTGTCGGTGAACCCGCTGAAGCGCTGGTAGGCGGGATCACCGGACGGCACCTTGACGTACTTCCCGTCGAGCTTGTTCGCGGCGGCCGACGAGCCCGCGCCGCCCCCCTCGCCGCTCTCGTGGTTCCAGAACGTGGCGTCGGCCTTGAGGAACAGGTGCTTGCCCACCCGCAGCAGTCGGAACGTGCCGTTCTTCGAGGTGACCGATCCGGTGCCCCCGTCGCCCTTGAGCTGCATGTCCAGGGTGAACGTGGCGCCGTTGCTGACCACGGTCCCCGACAGCCGCACCGCCGACGCGGACCTGGCCGCCGTACGCGTCCGGCTCTGGATCTTGTCGGCCGGCAGCTTCCCCACCCCGTTGGTCCCCGCGTCCGGGTCGCCGCCACTGCATCCCGTGAGCCCCGCTCCCGTCACGACCAGCGCGCACATCGCGCTCACCAGTGCGGCCCTGCGGGTACGGCCCTGGGGGATTGCGGTCACAGGTGGGGCTGCCTCTCATGCGGAAGTCCTCATCGGCCTACCGCAGGGTACCGGTGCCCGAGAGGCCTTCCGGAGTCAGTCCGTCCGCACCTCTCGCCAGGGCGTGCGACAACGGGACGGACTAGCCTGAAGCCCAGCCGAACGGACAGAACGGCAGGAACAGGAGGCGGCGGGCATGGCGGCTGGCGCCTCTCGCATCTTCGTCTCGCACCTGGCCGACGTCGCCGTCTTCGACCCCAACGGCGATCAGGTGGGCCGCGTGCGTGACCTCGTCTGCATGCTGCGCGTGGGCCGGCGCCCCCCGCGGCTGCTCGGGCTGGTCGTCGAACTGACCACCCGCCGCCGTATCTTCCTGCCCATGACCCGGGTGACCGGCATCGAGTCCGGCCAGGTCATCACCACCGGCGTGATGAACGTGCGCCGTTTCGAGCAGCGGCCGACCGAACGGCTGGTCTTCGGGGATCTGCTCGACCGGCGCGTCAAGCTGGTGGAGACCGACGACGAGGTCACCGTGCTCGACCTCTCCGTGCAGCAGTTGCCGGCCCGCCGTGAGTGGGAGGTCGACCGGGTCTTCGTGCGCAGGGGGAAGGGCGGGGCGTTCCGGCGCAGCAGGGGCGAGACGCTCACGGTCGAGTGGTCCGCCGTCACCGGGTTCTCCCTGGAGGAGCACGGGCAGGGCGCCGAGAGCCTGCTGGCCACCTTCGAACAGCTGCGGCCCGCCGACCTCGCCAATGTGCTGCACCATCTGTCCGCCAAGCGCCGCGCCGAGGTCGCCGCGGCCCTCGACGACGACCGTCTCGCCGATGTCCTCGAACAACTGCCCGAGGACGATCAGATCGAGATCCTCGGCAAGCTCCAGAAGGAGCGCGCCGCGGACGTCCTGGAGGCGATGGACCCGGACGACGCCGCCGATCTGCTCGCCGAGCTGCCGGAGGACGAGAAGGAGCGGCTGCTGAGCCTGATGCAGCCCGACGACGCGGCCGACATGCGCCGTCTGATGGCGTACGAGGAGAAGACCGCGGGCGGTCTGATGACCACCGAGCCGATCGTGCTGCGGCCCGACGCGACCGTGGCCGACGCGCTCGCCCGGGTGCGCAATCCCGACCTGTCGCCCGCCCTGGCCGCCCAGGTGTACGTCTGCCGCCCGCCGGACGAGACGCCGACCGGCAAGTACCTGGGCACCGTGCACTTCCAGCGGCTGCTGCGCGACCCGCCGTACACCCTCGTCAGCGCCCTCGTCGACGATGATCCGCAGTCCCTGTCGCCGGACGCCGCGCTGCCGGTCGTGGCCGGGTTCTTCGCCACCTACGACATGGTCGCGGCGCCCGTGGTCGACGAGTCCGGCGCGCTGCTCGGCGTGGTGACCGTGGACGACGTACTGGACCACATGCTGCCCGAGGACTGGCGCGAGGCGGAGTTCGATCTGAGCGACGAGGGGGCCACGCATGGCTCCTGACCGCGACAAGACGCCCGCCGGAGCGACGGCCGCCCGCGCCCGCCTCCGGCTCGACCAGCCGCAGCCGCGGCGCACCCGGGTGCTGCCGGAGTGGGACCCCGAGGCCTTCGGACGCATGTCGGAGCGGATCGCCCGCTTCCTCGGGACCGGGCGGTTCATCGTCTGGATGACGGTCGTGATCGCCATCTGGCTGGTCTGGAACATCAGCGCCCCGCACTTTCTGCGCTTCGACCCGTACCCGTTCATCTTCCTGACCCTGATGCTGTCCCTGCAGGCCTCCTACGCCGCTCCGCTGATCCTGCTCGCGCAGAACCGCCAGGCCGACCGCGACCGGGTCAACCTCGAACAGGACCGCAAGCAGAACGAGCGGTCGATCGCCGACACGGAGTATCTGACCCGGGAGGTGGCCGCGCTGCGCACCGGTCTCGGCGAGGTCGCCACCCGCGACTGGATCCGCTCCGAACTGCAGGACCTGATGAGGGACCTGGAGGAGTACAGGCGACCCGACGGACATGGCGTATTCCCGGCGGAACGCGCGGGCGGACGTGACGTAGACGACCGCTGACGGGGCTTTCCGGCGCCCCGCCCGGGCGCCGTACCATCTGCTTATGGCTACGGAAGACGCGGTGCGCGAGGCACTGGCGACGGTGAACGACCCCGAGATCCAGCGACCCATCACCGAACTGGGGATGGTCAAATCGGTGGAGATCGGCGTGGACGGAGCGGTCGCGGTCACCGTGTACCTCACGGTCTCCGGCTGCCCCATGCGCGACACGATCACCCAGCGTGTCACCGACGCGGTCTCCCGTGTGGACGGTGTCACCCGGGTCGACGTCACGCTGGACGTGATGAGCGACGAGCAGCGCCGTGAGCTGGCGACCGCGCTGCGCGGCGGCCAGGCCGAGCGCGAGGTCCCCTTCGCCAAGCCGGGCTCGCTCACCCGGGTGTACGCGGTGGCCTCCGGCAAGGGCGGCGTCGGCAAGTCCTCCGTGACGGTCAACCTGGCGGCGGCGATGGCGGCCGACGGACTGAAGGTCGGTGTCGTGGACGCCGACATCTACGGCCACAGCGTGCCGCGCATGCTGGGTGTGGACGGCCGTCCGACCCAGGTCGAGAACATGATCATGCCGCCCCAGGCGAACGGCGTGAAGGTCATCTCGATCGGCATGTTCACCCCGGGCAACGCGCCGGTGGTCTGGCGAGGCCCGATGCTGCACCGCGCGCTCCAGCAGTTCCTCGCGGACGTGTTCTGGGGCGACCTCGACGTGCTGCTGCTGGACCTCCCGCCGGGCACCGGCGACATCGCGATCTCGGTGGCGCAGCTGGTGCCGAACGCGGAGATCCTGGTGGTCACCACCCCGCAGCAGGCGGCCGCCGAGGTGGCGGAGCGGGCGGGCTCCATCGCCGTGCAGACCCACCAGAAGATCGTGGGCGTGGTCGAGAACATGTCCGGGCTGCCCTGCCCGCACTGCGGCGAGATGGTGGACGTCTTCGGCACGGGCGGCGGCCAGCTCGTCGCCGACGGCCTCACCCGTACCACGGGCGCCACGGTTCCGGTGCTCGGCTCCATCCCGATCGACGTCCGTCTGCGCGAGGGCGGCGACGACGGCAATCCGGTGGTCCTCACGGACCCGGAGTCCCCGGCGGGTTCGGCCCTGCGCTCGATCGCGGGCAAGCTCGGGGGCCGGCAGCGCGGCCTGTCGGGCCTGTCGCTGGGGATCACCCCGAAGAACAAGTTCTAGAGGGCTGATGAAGATCTTGGTGAGGGGCTGTCCGGCCGTAGGCCGGGCAGCCCCTGTTCGCTATGCGGTGGCCGGGGCGAGTTGCCAGCGGCCGCCAGTGTGGGTGAGTCCGAGGTTGATCAGTCGGCGAAGGTTGAGGGCGGCGGCTCGGGTGTGGAGCCAGGCATTGTTGGCGATGGTTCCGCGGTAGCGCAGGCGGCGGTTGCCGTGCTGGACGAGCCAGGCGACGGCTCGTTCGACCGGTGGTCTCCAGCGCCGGTAGTCGGCTTGCCAGTCCGGGTCGGTGGCGGCCTGGCGGCGGGCAGCCACTTGCAGGTCGTGGTGGGGGCGGATGGTCAGGATGCGGCCGGCCTTGGCCTTGGTGCACCGCTCACGCAGGGGGCATCCGGTGCACAGGTTCCCGAAGGCCGCCTTGCGCTGGTTGTGCTGTCCGCCGGGGTCCGACAGGGCAACCGTGTGTCCAGCAGGGCAGGTGACTGTGGCGGCGGTGGTGTCGATGGCGAAGTCGTCCAGGGTGAAGCCGCCGGGGACGGCGGGCCGTAGCGGGGCGGGTTTGAAGAACGTCCGGTGCCCC